>NZ_JBSFNN010000014.1:0-110382 GCF_053587115.1 Streptomyces sp. NPDC003697 | reverse complement strand
GTCGCCTTCGTCGTCGGCGCGGCGTCGAACGCCTCCCGGCCGGCCGTGCAGGCGATGATGGCCGACATCGTGCGGCCCGAGGACCGCGCCGGCCTCTCGCCGACACCTCCGGCGGGTTCCGGTCCGGAGGGGACCCCCGCCGCCGGCCCCGTCCCGCACCCGAACATCGTCCACCGCCAGCCGATCGTGCGCGGCGACGCGACCGAGGCGGCGAGGAGAGCGGACGTCGTCGTCACGGGCGAGTACCACTTCGGCATGCAGGACCAGGCCTTCCTCGGCCCCGAGTCCGGGCTCGCGGTCCCGGAGGAGGACGGCGGGGTCCACCTCTACGTCGCCACCCAGTGGCTCCACTCCGACCTGCGACAGATCGCGCCCGTGCTCGGCCTGCCCGAGGACAAGGTGCGTATGACGCTGGCCGGCGTCGGCGGCGCCTTCGGCGGCCGCGAGGACCTGTCGATGCAGATCCACGCCTGCCTGCTGGCGCTGCGCACCCGCAAACCCGTCAAGATCGTGTACAACCGCTTCGAGTCCTTCTTCGGCCACGTGCACCGCCACCCGGCGACACTGCGCTACGAGCACGGCGCGACGAAGGACGGCAGGCTCACCCATGTCAAGTGCCGCATCGTCCTCGACGGCGGCGCCTACGCCTCCTCCTCCCCGGCCGTCGTCGGCAACGCCGCCTCGCTCGGCGTCGGCCCGTACGCGGTGGACGACGTCGACATCGAGGCCGTCGCCCTGTACACCAACAACCCGCCCTGCGGCGCCATGCGGGGCTTCGGCGCGGTCCAGGCCTGCTTCGCCTACGAGGCCCAGATGGACAAGCTCGCCGACCGGCTGGGCATGGACCGGGTCGCCTTCCGGCAGCTGAACGCGATGTCCCAGGGCACGGTCATGCCGACCGGGCAGCGGGTCGACTCCCCGGCCCCGGTCGCCGAACTCCTGCGCCGGGTCAAGGCGTTGCCCCTGCCGCCGGAGCGCCAGTGGGAGAGCTCCGAGGGCGCCGACGTACGGCAGCTGCCGGGCGGCCTGTCCAACACCACGCACGGCGAAGGCGTCGTACGGGGCGTCGGCTACGCCGTCGGCATCAAGAACGTCGGCTTCTCCGAGGGATTCGACGACTACTCGACCGCCAAGGTGCGGGTGGAGGCCGTCGCCGGCCGGCCCGTCGCCACCGTGCACACGGCCATGGCGGAGGTCGGCCAGGGCGGTGTCACCGTCCACGCCCAGATCGCCCGCACCGAGCTGGGCGTCACCCAGGTGACGATCCACCCGGCGGACACGCGGGTGGGCAGTGCCGGTTCGACCTCGGCGTCCCGGCAGACCTACGTGACCGGCGGCGCCGTGCGGAACGCCTGCGCACTCGTCCGCGAGCAGGTCCTCGACATCGGCCGTCGCAAGTTCGGCTCCCACCACCCCGCCTGGGCGACCGCCGAACTGCTGCTGGAGGGCGGCAAGGTCGTCACCGACGCCGGCGAGGTGCTCGCCGACCTGGCGGACGTCCTGGAGGACGAGGCCGTCGAGGTCGAGGCGCAGTGGCGGCACCGGCCGACCGAGCCCTTCGACCCGCGCACCGGCCAGGGCAACGGGCACGTGCAGTACTCCTTCGCCGCGCACCGCGCCGTCGTCGAGGTCGACACCGAACTCGGCCTGGTCAAGGTGATCGAGCTGGCCTGCGCCCAGGACGTGGGCAAGGCGCTCAACCCGCTGTCCGTGGTCGGCCAGATCCAGGGCGGCACCACCCAGGGCCTGGGCATCGCGGTCATGGAGGAGATCGTCGTCGACCCGAGGACCGCGAAGGTGCGCAACCCCTCCTTCACGGACTACCTCATCCCCACCATCCTCGACACCCCGACCATTCCCGTCCACCTCCTCGAACTCGCCGACGAGCACGCCCCGTACGGGCTGCGCGGCGTCGGCGAGGCCCCCACCCTGTCGTCCACCCCGGCCGTCCTCGCGGCGATCCGGGACGCGACGGGCCTGGAGCTGAACCGCACACCGGTCCGCCCCGAGCACCTGACGGGCACCGCGTAGGCCTCCGCCGGCGGCCTCCGCTGCGGCGGACGGGTCACGCACGCGCCTCAGGGCCGCTCCAGGAGCCGGTTCACGGCCCGGCCGAACAGCGCGCGGGCCGTCCGTTCGACCAGCGGGTCGAAGAGGGCCGGAAGGAAGCGCACGCGGAGCGTCTCCCGCCAGATCACCCGGGCCCGGCCTCCCGGAGCGGGGCGGACCTCGATCTCGGCCCCTCCCAGGACGACCCGGCCCCGCTTCTCCAGCCGGCACAGGCCCGGCTCGCCGTCCGCCGGCGGACGCCAGACGGTGACCTCCATCGGGTCGTCGAAGCCGAGCGGGCCGACGGCCGAGCGGGCCACGAAGCGCGTGCCCTCACCGGTCGGCGCGGGGGTGACCACGGTGACGCGGGTCAGCGGCATCACGTCGCCGTGCCGGGGCCACTCGGTCAGACGCCGCCACGCCTCGTCGAGGGGGAGCGGCGGGGTGCGTTCGATCCGGAAGTCGGCCACACGGTGATCGTAGAGAAGGGGCCCGGCCCGGCGGGCCGTTCGGCGCCGGGTCACCCCCGCCTGGCCGACGGCTCTTCGTCCGGCGGTTCACGGACTGGTGCCGCCCCCGAGCGGATGGCTCCGGGTGCCGACGTCACGGTCGTGGGGTGCGCCGCCGCCGTGATTGCGCTAATGTGGATCTTGAGTTCACCGCCGGACGGCCGGTGGTGGCCACTGCGTTGGTGGTCCAAGGAAAGACGTCCCGCTTCCTGCGGGGAGATGCAGGTGCAAGGCCTGCCCGGCGCTCGACAGAACCCCGCCCCCGGACGCCCGGGAGCGGGGTTCTTCCGTGTGGCCGCCGGCCTGGCGCCGGTCCGGCGCGCCGTCAGCCGTGGTAGTTGATGTAGCCGTTGCCGTCGCGGTCGTTGGCGGACCTGGTGTAGGCGTGGACGTCCGCCCGGCTGCCGGAGGGCTTGTACAGGTAGATGGTGTCCCGGTCGTTGTTCCAGAGGAAGTTGCAGTTCTGGCGGTAGACGACGTTGCCGGCGTCGGAGTCGGTGCCGCGTCCGCCCCTCAGCTTCACGTAGTCGCCGGGCTGGAGGTAGTGGTTGGCCGTGAAGGCGAACCGGTTGCCGGTGGCGTCCTTCACGACGTAACCCTTGAGGTTGACGGTCGCGCTGCCCGAGTAGTTCTTGATCGTCAGGTACTCGTCCTTGGTGTTGCCGCTGCTGCAGCTGTTGGAGTCCCGTCCGGGAGCGTCGTACTGGACGCCCTTGACCTTCAGCGCGGACGAGTACTCGGCGGCGTGCGCCGGCGCGGCGACGGCGGCGAGCGTTCCGGCGGTGACGGTCGTGGTGGCCGCGATGGCCAGGGCGGAGCGTATCCGCATGAGGTGTCCCCCCTCAGTGGTGCGATGAAAACCTCAGGAGAATATCCGACAAGTGCCCCGCGTGTGACGGGGAGATGGAGAAATGGTGAAGAGGATGGAAGTGCGGTTCCGTCTTCACCGGAGCCTTCCGATCCTCGACCGCCCGTTCGGCTTCAGGGGCGCGGGTCCGCTCATGCGGCCGCGCTCGGTGTCCCTCTCGGTTTGCGCCGGCCGGCCGTCGAACACCTGGGCGAACAAGTCGGGCGAAGTGTGCGAATTCGCCTCAGGGTTACTCAGGGCGACACACGCGTGAGGCCGAGAGCCGACACACACGCGCGAGGCCGAGAGGGAGGAGAACCCCGTGAGCGGACGCACCTGGCGCCGGGCACTGGTCACCGGCGGAGCCGGCTTCGTGGGATCCCATCTGTGCGCGCGGCTGCTGGACGCCGGCGCCGCAGTCCTGTGCCTGGACGACCTCTCCACCGGCTCCCGCGCCAACGTCGCCGAACTGGAGCGCCGGCGCGCTTTCCGCTTCGTGCCGGCCGACGTCACCGACGCCGAAGCCGTGCGCGGCCTGCCCGGCCGCTTCGACCTCGTCCTGCACTTCGCCTGCCCGGCCTCGCCCGCCGACTACCTGCGGCTGCCGCTGGAGACCCTCGACGCCGGCAGCACGGGCACCCGCAACGCCCTGGAGCGCGCCCGCGCCGACGGCGCCCGCTTCGTCCTCGCCTCCACCTCCGAGGTCTACGGCGACCCCCTGGAACACCCGCAGCGCGAGGACTACTGGGGCAACGTCAACCCGGTCGGCCCGCGCAGCGTCTACGACGAGTCCAAGCGCTTCGCCGAGGCCCTGGTCACCGCGCACCGCGCGGTCCACGGTACCGACACCGCCATCGTGCGCATCTTCAACACCTACGGGCCCCGTATGCGCACCGGGGACGGTCGGGCCGTGCCGGCCTTCATCGCACAGGCCCTGGACGGCATGCCCCTCACCGTCGCCGGCGACGGCACCCAGACCCGGTCCCTGTGCTACGTCGACGACACCGTCGCCGGCGTCCTCGCGCTGGCCGCCTCCGCGGAGAGCGGACCCGTGAACATCGGCGGCACCGACGAGCTCACCGTGCTGGACCTCGCCCGGCGGATCCTGGAGCTCACCGGGTCCGCCTCGCGCATCCGGTTCGTCGACCGGCCCGTCGACGACCCCGGCCGACGCCGGCCCGACACCCGCCTGGCCCGCGAGCGGCTCGGCTGGCAGCCGCGCGTGCCCTGGAGCGAGGGGCTGACACGCACCATCGGCTGGTTCGCCCGCGCGGCCGCGGCCTGAGCCGTATGCCCGGCACCCGGCGCCCGGCGACTGCCGTCCGGCTCGGCGGCCGGCGACCGTCCCCGGCCGCCGGCCACCCCCCGAGGCCGCCCACGAAAGCCGCCTGGGCGCCCGCGACGGCCCCCGGGGCCGGCCGCGGCCGCTGAGCCGACCGGCGACGGCCACCAGGGCCACCCGCGACGGCGGCCGAGCCAACCCCCGGCCGCCCCGGCCGCCCGGGTACCCGAGCCGCCCGGCTCCCGCGCCCCACGCATCCCGAGTCGCGCGGCACTCGGCACCCGAGCCGCGCGCGCCGCGGGCCGCCGACCGTGCCCGCCCGAACCGTACTGACCTGCTGCGGTGGGGCGATGTGCGGTACTTGGGACGAAGAGTGACATTCTGCTGCTCAACCGGACAGTTGCCTTCATATGTTTGAGACAGTCGCATTGCGGCACCCAGTGCCCATAGGCCCCATCAGCCGAACGGGACGGAGCGCCCATGCGCATCCTTGGTATCAACGCCCTGTTCCACGATCCGGCCGCCGCGCTCGTGGTCGACGGCAGGACCGTCGCGGCCGCCGAGGAGGAGCGGTTCAGCAGGCGCAAGCACGGCAAGCGCCCGGTGCCGTTCTCCGCATGGGAACTGCCCGAGCTCTCCGCCCGCTGGTGCCTGGAGCACGCGGGCATCCGCGCGGAGGACCTGGATGCCGTCACGTACTCCTTCGACCCCGCCCTCGCCCGGCCCGCC
The DNA here is from genome assembly GCF_053587115.1 of Streptomyces sp. NPDC003697. Classification (NCBI taxonomy): domain Bacteria; kingdom Bacillati; phylum Actinomycetota; class Actinomycetes; order Kitasatosporales; family Streptomycetaceae; genus Streptomyces; species Streptomyces sp. NPDC003697. The sequence continues at coordinate 104,966 of NZ_JBSFNN010000014.1, read as the reverse complement.
GGTGACATGGGGCTGCGCGACCCCTGGGACCCGCTGCGCCTGGAGTACGCCCGTCGCGCGCCTCAGTTCCTCGCCGAGGCGCTGCCCGGGCTCGACCCGGCCAAGGTCGTCTTCGTCCCGCACCACGTGGCACACGCCTGCTCCGCCGGGCCCGCCTCCCCGCACCCCGACAGCGCCGTCCTCGTCCTCGACGGCCGCGGCGAGTGCGCCTCCCACCTCGCGGGCCGCTTCGGCGACTGCGGGCTCGACACGCTCGCCGCGCAGGAGCTGCCCCACTCCCTCGGCCTGCTCCACGAGGAGCTGACGGCCCACCTCGGCTTCCTGCGCAGCAATGACGAGTACAAGGTCATGGCGCTCGCCTCCTACGGCAAGCCGCGCTTCCTGCCGCAGTTGCGCCAGCACGTCCACGCCACCGGTGACGGCGGCTTCCGCGCCCACGGCGTCGACTGGGCCGAGTTCGCCCCGCCGCGCGCCGGGGGCGAGGGGTGGGCCCAGGACCACGCCGACCTCGCCGCCAGCTGCCAGGCCGCCCTGGAGGAGGTGCTGCTCGACCTCACCCACTGGCTGCACCGCGAGGCCGGCGGCGAGGCCCTCACCATGGCCGGCGGCGTCGCCCTCAACTGCGTCGCCAACTCCAAGATCGCCGAGCGGGGCCCGTACCGCCATGTGTGGGTCCAGCCCGCCGCAGGCGACGCCGGGACCGCGCTCGGCGGCGCCCTGTACCTGGCCGCCCGCGAGGGCCGCGCCCAGCCGATGCCCGGCGCCGACCTCGGGCGCGGCTGGAGCGAGGAGGAACTGCGCCGGTGGCTGGAGGAGGCCGGCGTGCCGTGGGAGCGGCCCGCTGACATCGCCGAGACGGCCGCCGAGGAACTCGCCCGCGACGGCGTCGTCGCCTGGTTCCAGGGCCGCAGCGAGTACGGCCCGCGCGCCCTCGGCCACCGCTCCCTGCTCGCCCACCCGGGCCGGGCCGACAACCTGGAGCGGCTGAACCGGGTCAAGGGCCGCGAGGAGTTCCGGCCCGTCGCGCCGATGGTGCTCGCCGAACGCGCCCACGAGCTGTTCGAGGGGCCGCTGCCGAGCCCGTACATGCTCTTCGTGCACGACGTCCGCCGTGACTGGCGCGACCGGATCCCGGCCGTGGTGCACGTCGACGGCACCGCGCGCATCCAGACCGTCGAGGAGCGCCGGGAACCGCTGGTCGCCCGCATGCTGCGCGCCTTCGAGGCGCGCACCGGGCTGCCCGTCGTGGTCAACACCAGCCTCAACACCGCCGGCCGCCCCATGGTCGACGACCCCCGCGACGCACTGGAGTGCTTCGGCTCCGCACCCGTCGACCTGCTGGCGATCGGCCCGTACGCGGTGCGCCGGGGGAGGGCGTACGCATGAGCCACACGCCTGGCGGGCTGCCGTACGCCGTCGTGATCCCCACGCTCGCCCGGGACACGCTGGCCGACTGCCTTGCCGCGCTCGCCGCCGCCACCGGGCCCCGGCCGGAGGAGATCGTCCTCGTCGACGACCGGCCCGACCCGGAGCCGGGCGTGCTCGACCACGCGCTGAACGTGCTGGGGGACCTGCGCCCCCGCACCACCGTGCTCACCAGCGGCGGCCGCGGGCCCGCCGCCGCCCGCAACACCGGCCTGCGCGCCGTGACCGCGCCCTGGGCCGCCTTCCTCGACGACGACGTCCAGGTCGGGCCGCACTGGTGCGACCAACTCGTGCGCGACCTCGCCCGGGTGAGCCCGGACACCGGGGCCGTGCAGGGCGTCATCACCGTGCCGCTGCCCCGCGAACGCCGCCCCACCGATTGGGAACGCAACACCGCCGCTCTCGCGCGGTCCCGCTGGATCACCGCCGACATGGCCTACCGCACCGAGGCCCTCAAACAGGTACGCGGCTTCGACGAACGCTTCCGGCGGGCCTACCGCGAGGACGCCGACCTCGCGCTGCGCGTCCTCGACGCCGGCTGGCGCATCCGGCAGGGCCGCCGCACCACCCGCCACCCCGTGCGCCCCGCCGACCGCTGGGCGTCCGTGCGCGCGCAGCGCGGAAACGCCGACGACGCACTCATGCTGCGCCTGCACGGCCGCGACTGGTGGCACAAGGCGGTCGCCCCACGCGGCCGCATACGCTCCCACCTCGCCCTCACCGCCGCCGGTGCGGCGGCCTGCGCGCTCGCCGCGGCCCGGCGGCCCCGGGCCGCCGCCCTCGCCGCGCTCGGCTGGGCCGCCGGCACCGCCGAGTTCGCCTGGGCGCGCATCGCCCCCGGGCCGCGCACCCGCGACGAGGTGACGACCATGATCGCCACCAGCGTGCTCATCCCGCCCGTTGCCACCTGGCACCGGCTGAGCGGACTGTGGCGCCACCGCGGCGCCCCCGCCTGGCGGGAGGTGGCGCCGTGAACAGCGTCAGGGCCGTGCTGTTCGACCGGGACGGCACCTTGGTCGAGGACGTCCCCTACAACGGCGACCCCGACCGCGTCCGTCCGGTCGCCGGCGCCCGCGAGGCGGTCCGGCTGCTGCGCGCCGAGGGCATCGCCACCGGCGTCGTCACCAACCAGTCGGGCATCGCGCGCGGACTGCTGAGCACCGGCGACGTGCTGCGCGTCAACCAACGCGTCGACGACCTCCTCGGCCCGTTCGACGCGTGGGCGGTGTGCCCGCACGGCCCCGGCGACGGCTGCCCCTGCCGCAAGCCGCAGCCCGGCATGATCCTGTGGGCGGCCGGACGGATCGGCACCGCCCCCGCGAACGTCGTCGTCATCGGCGACATCGGCGCCGATCTGGAGGCCGCCCGCCGGGCCGGCGCGCACGGCATCCTCGTGCCGACTCCCGCGACCCGGTCCGAGGAGGTCACCGCCGCCGCGTGCGTCGCCCGCGACCTGCTGACCGCCGTCCGCGCGGTGCTGGCCGGCCCGCCACGGGCGAGCGTCCCGACCGGCGCCGGGCCCGCCGGCGGCGCGGCCCGCGCCGCCGGCGGGCGGCCCCACGACGGCGCCGGCCGGAGGACGCGATGAAGGCCCTCGTCACCCGCCTCGACAGCTTCGGCGACGTCCTGCTCGCCGGGCCGGCGATCCGTGCCGTCGCCGCCCGCGCCGACCGGGTCACCCTGCTGTGCGGGCCGCGGGGCGAGCCCGCCGGGCGCCTGCTGCCCGGTGTCGACGACATCGTCGTCTGGGACGCCCCGTGGGCCGGGTTCGAGCCGCCGCCCGTCGACCGGCGGGAGATCGAGGCACTGCTCGGCGCCCTGCACGCCGACACGGCCCTGGTGCTGACCTCCTTCCACCAGTCGCCGCTGCCGACCGCGCTGCTGCTGCGCCTGGCCGGCGTCCGGCGCATCGCCGCGGACAGCGTGGACTACCCCGGCTCCCTGCTCGACGTACGCCACCAGCGCGCCCCGCACACCCACGAGGTGGAGGCCGCCCTGCACCTCGCCGAGGCCGCCGGCTTCCCCCGGATGGACGACGGACGGCTGCGGGTGCTGCCCCCGCCGGACACTTCCGGCCTGACCGGTCCCGAACCGTACGTCGTGCTGCACCCCGGCGCCAGCGTCCCCGCCCGCGCCTGGAGCCGGGAGCGCTGCGCCCAGGCCGTACGCGAACTCACGGCGGCCGGGCACCGGGTGGTGGTGACCGGCGGGCGGGGCGAACGCCGGCTCACCGCCCGGGTGGCCGGTGAGCACGCACTCGACCTCGGCGGCCGCACCGCCGCCGGTGAACTCGCCGGCGTCCTGGCCGGCGCCCGGGCCGTCGTCACCGGCAACACCGGCCCGGCCCACCTCGCGGCCGCCGTCGGCACGCCGGTCGTCTCCCTGTTCGCCCCGGTCGTCCCCGCCGAGCGCTGGCGCCCCTACGGCGTCCCGTACGTGCTGCTCGGCGACCAGAACGCGCCGTGCGCGGACAGCCGCGCCCGGCTGTGCCCGGTTCCCGGCCACCCGTGCCTGGAGTCGGTGACCGCGCACGACGTGCTCGCCGCCGTGGAGAAGGTGATGCAGGCGTGAGGATCCTGATCTGGCACGTGCACGGCTCCTGGACGACGGCGTTCGTCCAGGGCCCGCACACCTACGTCGTCCCGGTCACCCCCGGCCGCGGGCCCGACGGCCTGGGCCGCGCCCGCACCTTCGACTGGCCCGACACGGTGGTCGAGCTTTCCCCCGAGCGGCTGCGGGACGCCGGCATCGACGTGGTGGTCCTGCAACGCCCGCACGAGCACGCCCTGGTGGAGCGGTGGCTGGGCCGCCGCCCGCCGATGGTGTACCTCGAGCACAACGCCCCGCACGGGAACGTCCCCGACACCCGCCATCCGGTCGCCGGCCTGCCCGGCGTCCCACTGGTCCACGTCACCCACTTCAACCGCCTGATGTGGGACGCCGGGAGCGCCGAGACCACCGTGGTCGAACACGGCGTCGTCGACCCCGGCCCCCTGTGGACCGGCGGGGTACCGCACGCCGCCGTCGTCGTCAACGAGCCCGTCCGGCGCGGCCGCACGACGGGCACCGACCTGCTGCCCGCCTTCGCACGGGCCGCCCCGCTGGACGTGTTCGGCATGGGGACGGACGGCCTCGCCGGCCACCTGGGCCTGCCTCCCGGACGCTGCCGCAGCCGTGAACTCGTCCAGCGGGACCTGCACCGCGCGATGGCCCGGCGCCGCCTCTACGTCCACCCCGTCCGCTGGACGTCCCTCGGCCTGTCCCTGCTGGAGGCGATGCACCTGGGCATGCCCGTGGTCGCCCTCGCCACCACCGAGGTGACCGAGGCGGTTCCCCCGGACGCCGGAGTGGTCTCCAACCGGATCGACGTACTGACCCGGGCCGTACGGGACTTCGTCGCCAACATGCCGTACGCCCGCGCCGCCGGCGAGGCGGCCCGCACCGCGGCGCTCGCCCGCTACGGGCTCCCCCGCTTCCTGGACGACTGGGAGCGGCTGCTGAAGGAGGTGACCCGATGAGGATCGCCATGGTGTCCGAGCACGCCAGTCCGCTCGCCGCGCTCGGCGGGGTGGACGCCGGCGGCCAGAACGTGTATGTCGCCCGCCTCACCGAGGAACTGGCGCGGCGCGGTCACGACGTCACCGTCTACACCCGCCGCGACCGCACCGGGCTGCCCGACCGCGTGCCACTGCCCGGCGGCGCCGTCGTCGAGCACGTGCCCGCGGGTCCGCCCGAACCGCTGCCCAAGGACGCGCTGTTCGCCCACATGCCCGCCTTCGGCGACCACCTGGCACGCGCCTGGGCCCGGCAGCGCCCCGACGTCGTGCACGCCCACTTCTGGATGTCCGGCATGGCCTCCCAGCTCGGCGCGCAACCGCACGGCGTCCCGGTCGTCCAGACCTTCCACGCCCTGGGCACCGTCAAGCGGCGCCACCAGGGCCGGGCCGACACCAGCCCGGCCGAACGCGTCGGCGTCGAGCGGCAGATCGGCCGCACCTGCGAACGGGTCCTGGCGACCTGCACCGACGAGGTCCGCGAACTGGCCGGCATGGGCGTGTCGACCCGCCGGATCTCCGTGGTGCCCTGCGGCGTCGACGCCGGGCACTTCCGACCCGGGACGGACACCGGCGGCGCCCCCGCGCGCGAGCGGCGGCACCGGATGCTGGCCTGCGGCCGGCTGGTCCCGCGCAAGGGCTACGACCAGGCCGTCCGCGCGCTGGCCCGCATCCCGGACACCGAACTCGTCGTCGCCGGCGGCCCGCCGCCGGACCGGCTGCACACCGAGCCCGAGGCCCGGCGGCTGCTGGAACTCGCCGAGCGGAAGGGCGTCGGCGACCGGGTGCGCCTGCTCGGCGCCGTCGATCCGCGCCGGATGCCCGCGCTGATGCGCAGCGCCGACCTGGTCCTGTGCACACCGTCGTACGAACCCTTCGGCATCGTGCCGCTGGAGGCCATGGCGTGCGGCGTGCCGGTCGTCGCCACCGGCGTCGGCGGCCACCGCGACACGGTGGTCGACGGGCACACCGGCCGGCTCGTGCCGGCGGGCGACCCCCCGGCGATCGCGGCCGCGGTCCGCGACCTGCTCGGCAGCGACCGCACACGACGGCACTACGGAGCGGCGGGCCGCGAACGCGTCCTCGCCCGCTTCACCTGGCGGCACGTCGCCGGCGGCGTCGAAGCGGTCTACCGGCGGGTCGTGACCGGCCCCGGACTGCCGTCGGAGGTGGCGTGATGGGCCACGGAACGCGAACGGCCCGGGCGGACGGCACCGCCGTCGCGGGCGCCGTGCCGGTCAGGGGTCACGGAGAACCGTCGGAGGTGGCGTCATGAGCGTGGAGACACCAGCCGTTGTCGGGCACTGCGACGCGCTCCAGGCCGCCCTGGGGCACTTCCGCGGCTCCGCCCACATCACCCAGCGGTGGGGCGAGCGGCTGGCCGCCGTCCTCGCCGGCGGCGGGCGGCTGCTCGCCGCGGGCAACGGCGGCAGCGCCGCCCAGGCCCAGCACCTCACCGCCGAACTCGTCGGCCGCTACCGGGACGACCGTCCCCCGTTCTCCGCGATCGCCCTGCACGCCGACACCTCCAGCACGACCGCCATCGCCAACGACTACGGCGTCGACGAGCTGTTCGCCCGTCAGGTCCGCGCCCACGGCCGGACCGGCGACGTGCTGCTGCTGCTGTCCACCAGCGGTGCCAGCGCCAACCTGCTGTCCGCGGCCCACGCGGGCCGCGCCACGGGCCTGCACGTGTGGGCGCTGACCGGACCGGCGCCCAACCCGCTCAGCGCGGGCAGCGACGAGGCGCTGTGCGTGACCGGGGCCTCCAGTGCCACCGTGCAGGAACTCCATCTCGTCGCCGTGCACATGATCTGCGTTGCGTTCGACGCGGCGGTGGAGCGGGGCGGGAGGTGACATGACGGGCAAGGCACCTCTCGTCGTGGTCGGCGACGGCCTGCTGGACCGCGACCTGAGCGGACACGCGGACCGGCTGGCGCCCGACGCGCCCGTGCCGGTCGTCACCGACTGCGCGGAACGGTTGCGGCCGGGCGGCGCCGCGCTCGCCGCGTACCTCGCCGCCCGCGACGGCCGCGACGTCACGCTGGTCACCGGGCTCGGCGACGACCCGGCGAGCCGCGCACTGCGCCGGCTTCTCGGACCCTGGCTGACCCTCGTGCCGCTCCCGATGACCGGGGCGCTGCCGGAGAAGACCCGCGTCCTGGCGCAGGGCCGTCCGGTCGTCCGCCTCGACCGCGGCACCGGCCGGGTGCGCGAGGCGACGGACGAGGCCCGCGCGGTGCTCGGGGCGGCCCCGGCCGTCCTGGTCTCCGACTACGGCCGGGGCGCCGCGGACGCCCTGCGGGACGTGCTGAGGAGGCGCCGGCCGGTGGTCTGGGACCCGCATCCCCGGGGCGGCCCGCCGGTGCCCGGGACCCGGCTGGTCACGCCGGCGCGGTCGGAGGCGCACGGGTTCGCGGCGGCGCGGGACCGCGGCGCCGGCCCGGAGGCCGGGGACGGCTCCGGCCCGGCCGGGGCCCGCGCCCCGCGCGGCGCGCCGGACGGCGAGCGCAGCGGCAACGAGCTGTGGGACGTCGCCCACGAGGCCTCCGCGCTCGTACGGCACTGGCGCGTCGCCGCCGTCACGGTGACCCTCGGCGCACGCGGCGCGCTGCTGTCGTACGGGGAGCACCCGCTGCTCGTGCCGGCGCCCGACGACCACCACGGCGACCCGTGCGGCGCCGGCGACCGGTTCGCCGCCACGGCGGCCGGGCTGCTCGCCGACGGCGCCCTCGTCGGGGAGGCGGTGGAGGGCGCCGTCGCCGCCGCGACCGCCTTCGTGGGCGCCGGGGGAGCGGGCGGCCTCGACCTGTCGACGGCCGAGCGCCGGGGCGCGGGCCGGGGCAGGGGCCGGGACCCGGGTGGGATCGCAGGGCGGGGCGTGCGGGCGGCCGGCGCGGGCGGGGGCGCGGGTGGGACCGCGGGCTGGGACGCAGGGGCGAGCGCGGACCGGGGCGCAGGGACGGCGGGCGCGGGCGGGGCGGCGAGCGCCGGCGCCTCCGGGCGCGGCGACGGCGCGCCGGTGCCGGCGACCGACTTGCACGCGCCCGCCGCGACGACCCCTGACGGCGCCTCCCGCGCCCCCGCCGGCCCCGGCGCCCGTAGCGCCGCGGGAGGCGCGGGGGCCGAGGGCCGTAGGGGAGGCGTGCCCAGCGGCACTGGGGGAGCCGGCCCCGCGCAGCCCGCGCACGGGCCGCGCGATCCCGACGCCCAGTCCGCGGGCGGGCCGCGCGATCCCGACGCCCCGCCCGCCCTGGACGACCCCTTCGATCTGGCCGCGCACGTACGGGCCACCGGTGGGACGGTCGTGGCCGCGGGCGGTTGCTTCGACCTGCTGCACGCCGGGCACGTCGGGCTGCTGCAGGCCGCCCGGCGGATCGGGGACTGCCTGGTCGTCTGCGTCAACTCGGACGCGTCGGTGCGGCGCCGCAAGGGCGGGGGCCGCCCGGTCAATCCGCTGGCCGACCGCGTCCGTGTGCTGCGGGCACTGGCCTGCGTGGACGCCGTCGCCGTGTTCGACGAGGACACCCCCGAACGTCTTCTCGCCGAACTCCGCCCGGACGTCTGGGTCAAGGGCGGCGACTACGCGGGCGCCGAACTGCCGGAAGCGGCGCTGCTGGAGGAGTGGGGCGGCCAGGCGGTCCTGCTGCCCTATCTCGACGGACGCTCGTCGACGGCGATGATGGCACGCGCCGCGGAGGTGACCCGGTGAACGGGCCCGACCCGACGGCTCCGACCCACCCGACGGGCATGGCCCACCCGACGGCCCCAACCCGCCCGACGAGCACGGTCCCTCCGGCCGAGACGACCTGCCCGCCGGGCACGGCCGGCTCGGCGAGAACAGCTTCCGCGGCCGGGACGGCTGTTCCCCCCGAGACGGCTCGCGCGGCCGGGGCGGCCGGTCGTGGCGAGACCGCTCGTCCGCCGGGCGCGGCTCGCCCGGCCGCCCCTGCTCGCCCCTCGGGCGCCACCCGCCCGGCTGAGGCGGACTGCCCGCAGGGCGTGGTTCGCCTGGTCGGTGCGGTTCGTCCGATGGGGAGTGCCGGCCTGGCGGAGGGGGCCGGTCCTGCCGAGACGGCTCGCGCGGCCGGGGCGGCCGGTCGTGGCGAGACCGCTCGTCCGCCGGGCGCGGCTCGCCCCTGGGGCATGGCCCGCCCGACGGGCATGGCGGCGGGCCGACCGTCGGGCACGGCCCGTCCGGTGGGCGCCGCCCGTTCGTCGGGCGCGGCCCCCCGCCTGCTGGCGCTGCGTGCCCTGGGGCTCGGTGATCTGCTGGCCGGTGTGCCGGCCCTGCGCGCGTTGCGGCGCGGCTTTCCCGAGTACGAGCTGGTGCTCGCCGCGCCCGCCGAGCTGGGGCCGGTCGCCGTGGCGAGCGGGGCCGTCGACCGGCTGCTGCCCGCCTCCGCGCCCGGCCGCGCCGTACCGCGCACCCTCGACTGGCTCGGCCCGCCCCCGGACGTCGCGGTCGACCTGCACGGCAACGGGCCGCCCAGCCACCGCCTGCTGGCCGGTCTGCGTCCGGGCCGGCTGTTCGCCTTCGCGCATCCGCGGACCCCGGGGATCCAAGGCCCGCCGTGGTACGCCGAGGAACACGAACGCGACCGCTGGTGCCGGCTGCTGCGCTGGTACGGCGTCGACGCCGACCCCGCCGACCTGCGGCTGCCCCGCCCCGCCGGCCCGTCCCCGGCGCCCGGGGCGGTCGTCCTGCACCCCGGTGCCGGGGCCCCGGCCCGTCGCTGGCCCGTCGAACGGTTCGCGGCCGTCGCGCGGGCCCTGCGCGCGAGCGGCCACCGCGTCGTCGTCACCGGCGGAGCGGGCGAGGAGGACCTGGTGGCCGGCCTGGCCGAACGGGGCGGCCTGCCGGACACCGACGTGTTCGGCGGCGGCCTGCCCTTCGGCCGGCTCTCCGCGCTGGTCGCCGGCGCCCGCGCTGTGGTCAGCGGCGACACCGGCATCGCCCATCTCGCCGTCGCCCACGCCACCGCGTCCGTCACCCTGTGCGGACCCGTGCCACCCAACCGCTGGGGCCCGCCCCCGGACCCCCGGCACCGTGCCCTGTGGCACGGCCCGGCGGGCGACCCGCACGGCCGTCACCCCGACCCGGCGCTGCTGAGGATCGGCACCGGCGAGGTCCTGGACGCCCTCCACGCCCTCCCGGAGCCGTGCAACTGAACCCGAGACCCGACCCCTGGGACACCGCCCATGGAACGCTCACCCGTCGGCGTCGTCATCGCCACCCGCAACCGCCGCGCGCGTCTGGCCGTCACCCTGCGGCACCTGCTCGACCTGCCGGAACGGCCCGAGATCCTGGTGGCCGACAACGCCTCCTCCGACGACACCCGCGCCATGGTCGCCCGCGACTTCCCGCAGGTCCGCCTGCTGTCGCTGCCGTCCAACCGCGGCGCCCCGGCCCGCACCCACGGCCTGCGCGCCCTCGGCACCCCCTACGTGGCATTCAGCGACGACGACTCCTGGTGGGCGCCGGGCGCGCTCGGCCTGGCCGCCCGGCTGTTCGACGAGCATCCGCGGCTGGGCCTGCTCTCGGCCCGCACGCTCGTCGGCCCGGGCGAGGAACCCGACCCGCTCAACGACGTCCTCGCCGACTCCCCGCTAGGCAGGGCCACCGACCTGCCCGGCGTCCAGGTGCTCGGCTTCCTCGCCTGCGCCTGCGTCGTCCGGCGCACGGCCTACCTCGACGCGGGCGGCTTCCACCCGCTGCTGTTCTTCGGCGCCGAGGAGACACTGCTCGCGTACGACCTCGCCGCGCGCGGCTGGGGCGTCACGCACAGCCCCGACGTCGTCGCCCACCACCATCCCCACCCGGCCCCGCGCACCGGCCGCCCGGCGGTCCAGCGCCGCAACGAACTGCTCACCGCCTGGCTGCGCCGCTCCCTGCCGCACGCCCTGGCCCGCACCCGCGACCTGGCCGTCGCCTCCTGCCGGGACCCCCACGCGCGGCGCGCCCTGGGCGAGACGATCGCCCGTCTGCCGGCCGTCCTGCGCGCCCGCCGGGCGCTGCCGCCCCACCTCGAACGCGCCGCCCGCCTGCTCGACCAGGAGACCGGGCGCGCCGCCCGCGCGCCGGACGCGGACCCGGGAGGCACCCCGTGACCGACCCCCGCACCACCGTCGTGATCATCACCCACAACCGCCGCCCCGAACTGCTGCGCACCCTGGACCGGCTCGCCGAACTCCCCGAGCAGCCCGAGGTGTTCGTCACCGACAACGGCTCCACGGACGGCACGTCCGGCGCGGTCGCCCGCCACCATCCCCAGGTGCGGCTGCTGCGTCCCGGCCGCAACCTCGGCGCCGTCGGCCGGAACCTGGCGGTGCGCCGGGTCCGCACACCGTACGTGGCGTTCTGCGACGACGACTCCTGGTGGGCGCCCGGCGCGCTCGCCGGCGCCGCCGACCTGCTGGACCGGCACCCCGCGCTCGGCGCGGTCACGGCCCGTATCGTCGTCGAACCGGACGGCACCGAGGACCCCATCGTCGAGGAGTTGCGGGACTCGCCCGTCCCCGGCCCGCACTGGCTTCCCGGGCCGGCGCTCGGGTCGTTCCTGGCCGCGGCGACCGTGCTGCGCACCGAGGCGTTCCGTCGCGCGGGCGGCTTCAACCCCCGCCTGTGGCTGGGCGGCGAGGAGGAACTGCTCGCCGCGGACCTGGCGGCGGACGGCTGGTGGCTCACCTACGCGGAACACCTGACGATCCATCACCAGCCCTCCTCCGCACGGGACTCCACCCGCCGGCGGCGGGACGGCATCCGCAACACGCTGTGGTTCACCTGGCTGCGCCGCCCGGTCCGCCCCGCCCTGCGCCGCACCCTGCACCTGGCACGCACGGTCCCGCGCGACGGCGCGTCGCTGCGTGCCTTCGCCGAGGCGGCCGCCGCACTGCCGTGGGTCGTCCGCGAGCGGCGGGTGCTGCCCCCGCCCGTCGAGGCGCGGCTGCGCCTGCTGGAGGACACCCAGCGCCGCTCCAGGGCCCGCCGCTACACCGGCTGAACAGAGCCGGTGAGGGGCCGGACGGACACCGCACCCCGCCCTTCCGGTTCCCCGGCAACGGGAACGGCCCCTGCGCGCCGCGCGGACGGTCACCGCTCCCGCGCGGGTGGACGAACGCCTCAGGTCCGCGACCACCGGCACAGCAGCCGGAACACCGCGAACAGGGTCACCGGCCACATCGCGGCGAACGCCCAGATCACGGCCGCGGCGGAGGTGACGATGCCGGTCACCATCAGGCCGACGGACACCGCCAGCAGCAGTGCCACGAGCCACGACGGCGGCGCCCAGGAGGCGACCCCGGACAGATCGGGCCGCCGGTGCAGGCGCAGCGTGCGCAGCCGCCGGTCCAGGCGGCGATCCCTGCGCAGGGCACGCTCCACCTCGTCGAGGATGCGCTGTTCGTGATCGGGGAGTCGGCTGATCGACACTGTTGCTCCTTCTACGGCGGCCGACCGAGTCCCCCGCCGAGTGCCCGAACCACCGCGAACCAACCGGCGGACCCGTACAGGAGCACCGTCACCTGAGCGCCGGGCCAGGCCGCCCTTGTCGGCCCCCGACGACTACTCGGCCGGGTGCCGCAGCGCCTCCAGCAGGCCGTGCGTGCTGTCCCTGCCGGCGCCCTCCGCGTACTCGTCGCGCAGTTGCCGGGCGCCGACCCGGCCCGAGGCCAGGCACCAGTTCCACCAGCGGTCCAGCTCACGCGGGCTCAACCGCTCGGCCGGCACCAGCGCCGGCCAGCCGCACGCACGTGCCTGCGCGCTCACCTTCGCGCCGCCCTCGACCGGATCGACGGTCAGCGCCGGGGTGCCGGCCCGCAGCGCGAGGACCATGCCGTGCAGCCGGTCGGTGACCACCAGGTCCAGCCGGACCAGGACGGACTCCAGTTGGGCGGGCGTCGCGCACAGCCGCCAGTCGTGGGCGTCGAGCCGGGTGTCCAGCTCCAGGCGCGCGCAGTCCTTTCCGTGCAGCCAGCCCGTCACCTCCTTGGCGACCACGTCGTGCCGGCGTGCGGGCCCGTACTCGTGCTGCCCGTGCGTGAGGATCACCCCGGCGACGGGGAGGGCCGGCAGGGCGGGCGCGCGGGCCGCCAGGTCCCACGCCGGCCGCGTCCCGGGCACATCCCGCGCGAGGATGCGGTGGAAACCGGTGGCCGCGTGGTCGGCGGGATCGATGACGGAGGTGCCGACGGCGACCCGCAGGCAGTGCGCGAACTGCTCGTGCAGCCGTTCCACCTGGGGCCCGTGCAGGGGACCGCACACGAACACCAGCCGTGTGTACCGCTCGGCCCGGACCGCGTCGAGGTGCAGCGCGCCGGGCCGGAAACCGGGGCTCCAGGCGACGTCGTAGGTGAGCCCCGCCCGCCGCAGGACGTCCTCGACCCGGTGCAGCGCCAGCACGTCCCCCGCAGTCGCCTCCCCGTCCGGGAAGCTGAACCAGCCCGTGATCAGAATCGTGGCGTCCCGCTGTCCGTCGTGCACAGTGCGACCGGGTGCCCCTCCCGCGTCGCGCCCAATCACCCGCTCACCGCGGCACGGCCCCGTCCGGACGGGCCGGCGCTTGGACCGCGGGCCCTGGGTACCCGGCGCGAGGGGACGGCGGACCACCCGCACCCGCACCGGAGGCGGGAGGACGGCGACGGCTCCCGTGCCCGCGGTGGCATGGGGGCAACGGCGGGAAGGAGGCGCGAGCGTGCCGCGGATGGACCCCGACAGGGCGCGGCGGCGCTTCTCGGCCGCCCGGGTGGCGCGGCTGGCCACGGTCGACGCGGCGGGCCGCCCCCACCTGGTGCCGGTGGTGTTCGCCGCCCTGGGCGACGACCGCGTCGTGATGGTGGTCGACCGGAAGCCCAAGACCACGACCGAGCTGAAACGGCTGCACAACATCGCCGTCCACCCGGCCGTGTGCCTGCTGGTGGACGGCTACGACGAGGACTGGGACCGGCTGTGGTGGGTCCGTGCCGACGGCGGCGCCCGGATCGTGCCGGCGGACGCGCGGGACGCGGCGACGCGGCAGGAGTACGAGGACGTGGTCGCACGGCTGCGGCGGAAGTACCCCCACTACCGGACCGACGCGCCGCACGGACCGGCGGTGGTGATCACCGTCCACCGCTGGAGCGGCTGGCACGCCGTGCCGTCGGCCACGGAAGCCCCGGCCGGCTGACGGGCGGCCGTACGGGCGCCCGCCCACCCGCCGGGACCGTGGCATGTGCCCTTGCGGGGGCCGGGACATGGAGAGGGGGCGCTGCGGGCCGCTCGTGGAGGCCCGCAACGCCCCCCGGTACTCACCTGAGCGGATCGCTCAGGAGGTCTTCACGGGGCACCGGGCGCGGTCATGAGGAGACCTGCGCGGCCACGAGGCTGGAGAAGGTGGTCAGCCGGGTGTAGACACCCGGGTAACCCGCCTCGGCGCAGCCGTTGCCCCAGGAAGTGATCCCTGCCAGGACGCCCCCGACAAGCAGGGGACCGCCGCTGTCGCCCTGGCAGGTGTCCACGCCGCCGGAGGTGTATCCGGCGCACACCATGTCGCTCGCGACGAAGTCGGAGCCGTACGAGCCGCGGCAGCTCGTGTCGGACACGATCGGCACGGTCGCCGTCCGCAGCTGGTTGGAGGAGCCGCCGCTCTCCGAGGTGGTGCCCCAGCCGAGGATGCGGGCGGTGGTGCCCGCCGCGTACACGGACGTGTCGGAGGAGGAGACGTACCTGGCCGTGGTGTACGGCATCGACGTCGACAGGGTGAGCACGGCCACGTCGTCGCCGCTGGTGACGTCCCGGTAGGACGGGTTCACCCATATCCCGCTGACCCGGCTCACCGTGCCGTCGGTGCCGTCGAGGTAGGTGCGCCCGCCGACCACCCGGACGCCGGAGGCGGTCTCGCCGGCCATGCAGTGCGCGGCCGTGACCACCTTCGTGGGAGCGACCAGGGTGCCGCCGCAGTACTGGTTTCCGTACGCGTCCGTTATCTGCATCACGAACGGGTAGGCGGTCGTCGTCGTCGCGGTGCCGCCGACGACGGGCTGGGGGGCGGCGACGGCGGCGGGAGCGGTGAGCAGCGCGGTCGCGGCGGCGGCGCCGGCCGCGAACGCGGCGGCGGCCCGTCTGGCGCGGGTGAGCCCGAACATGCGTCTCCTCGACTGGCCGGTGGGGGATCGCGCGGTGGGGGTGAGACACGGGGGCGGCGGTGACACCGTGCTCGGTGCGAGCTCGGGAGAGACCGACCCCGTGTGCCCGGGCGAGCGGCACGTCCCACACGCTACGAGCCGGCCGACCCCCCACCAATGAGGGAACCCCCTAGGGGAGTTGGGAGCCGGGCAGGGAAAACCCTCGGTCGTCGCCGGGGCGACGGCCCCTCACCGGACCCACTCAGGCAGTCAATCCGCCCCGGGCTCAGTCCGCGCGGCGGCCCGCCGCCAATCGGACGATGTCCACACGCGAACGGATCCTCAGCTTGCGGTAGACGCGGGTCAGCGTCGCCTCCACCGTCTTGACGCTGACGTACAGCCGCGCGGCTATCTCCCGGTTGGTCGCGCCCTCCATGACCAGGGCGGCCACCTGACGTTCCATCGTGGCCAGCCCGTCCAGGGCCGCCGGCACCACCTCCGGCTCCGCCGGCCGGGCGGCGGCGGCCGCCTCCACCAGGCGCAGCCACGGCAGGGCGCGGCAGCGCCGGAACAGCCGCGCCGCCTCGTCGTAGGGGGCCGCCCCCGGTGCGGGGGTCCCCGCCGCCCGGGCCGAGCCGAGCGGCCGGGGGAGGGCGCGCACCTGGGCCAGCGCGAACGCCGCCCGCGCCTCCTCCAACCCGAGGCCGAGCTCGGCCAACCGGTCCTGCGCGGACGTCAGCTGGGCGACGGCGGCCTCCTCGTCGCCGCGCGCCGCCCGCACCAGCGCCTCGGACCGGTCCAGCACCGCCAGCACGCTCTCCCGGCCGAGCCGCAGGGCGTGCTCGCGCGCGGTGTCGATGACGGCCTGCGCCTCGGCCGGCTCCCCGATCCGCACCAGGGCCTCCGCCAGATCGCCCTGCCAGCGGCCGCGCGCCGGGTCCGTGATGCCGAGCGCCGGCTCCAGCTCGCGCACCCGGCGCAGCGACACGACCGCGGCCTGCGCGTCCCCGGACACCAGCTGGGCGTAGCCGAGGGCCGCCAGCGCGAGGGAGAGGTAGATCTGGTCGCCGTCCTCCTCGGCGTGCGCCACCGCCTCCTGGGCGAGGGCCCCGGCCCGCTGCGCGTCGCCGGCGGACGCCTCGGCGAGGGCGGTGGTCATCGCGGAGGCGCTCTCGCCGATGCCGGTGTCCCGGGCCAGCCGCAGGCTCTCCCGGGCCAGGTCGACCGCCCGGCCGCAGTGCCCGGACCGCAGCTCGGTCTCGGCCAGGTAGCGCAGGTAGTGCACCTCGCTCTCGAACATGCCGCGCCGCCGCACCTCGCGCAGCAGCGCCGTGATCGTCGTCCGGGCGGCGCCGAGCTGGTCGTTCATCAGCAGCCAGCGGAACCGGGCCGATCCGACGCCGTTGTGGTGGCACGCCACGTACGGGTCCTGGGGTTCGCGCAGGGCCCGCTTGATGGTCGCCGCGGCATCCGGATGCCCCATCAGGGTCTCCGTCGAGGCCTGCAGGGCGAGCGCCATGAGCTCGGTGCGTCTGTCCGCGCCCTCCGCCGCGAGCTGTGCCGCGTGCGCGGCCTCCTGCCGGGCCTCGGCGAAGTCGCCCGCGACCACCAGGCCGCGCCAGGCCAGCTGGTAGTGGACCAGGGCGAGCAGCCGCGGGTCGTCGCCCGCGTCGGCCAGCGCCTGCGGGAAGACGGCGTCCACGTCCGCGAGCGCCTGCCCGGCCGCCTCGATCACCACCATCCAGGCCCGCACCCGCTCCGCGGGCACGGTGGCCCGGGTCAGCACCTCCCGCGCGATGTCCCGGGCGAGGTCCATCTCGCCGGCGGTGATGGCGTCCTCGGCGGCCTGCAGCCGCCGCCCGTCCGGTCCCGGCTCGCCGTCCGCCGGGGCGTGCCGGGCCGCGAGCAGCCCGAGCGAGGCCGCCACCGACGGCGCCCCGCGGTCCCGGGCCAGCGTGGCCGCCCCGGCCAGCCGGGCGGCCACGCCCGGGTCGGTGCCGGTGGTGGCCAGCGCCAGGTGGCGGGCCCGCTCGATGGGGTCGGAGGCCGCGGTGGACAGCGCGGCGTGCGCGGCGCGCCGCTCGCTCGCGGGCGCCTCCGCGTACAGGGCGGCCGAGATCAGCGGGTGCGCGAACCGGACGGCCGGGCCCTCCGGCTCCGTCGCCAGCAGCCCCAGTTCGGCGGCCCGGGCGCAGTCGGCCTCCGCGTTCTCCCGGCCGGCCGCGCGCAGCAGCGCCGGAGTGGGGCGGGCGCCGGCGCTGGCCACCAGGAGGGTCCGGCGGGCCTCGTCCGACAGCATCTCCAGCCGGCTCAGCACCAGGGCGCGCAGCGAGGTCGGCACGGGCAGCGCCTCGCCGGGCCGGGGCGGGGTCGGGCTCTCGGCCAGGGCGCGGCCCAGTTCGAGGGCGAACAGGGGGTTGCCCCCGCTCGTGCCGTGGATGTCGCGGACCGTGGAGCGGGGCAGGCCCGCGTAGCCGCGGTGGTCGAGCAGCGCGGCCACCTGGGGGCGGGTGAGCGGACCGATCCGCACGGCGGCCGTGTCGGGCGGGCAGGCGAGCAGGTGCCGGTCGTACTCCTGGCCCTCGGTGCGGACCGCGCACAGGAACTGCACCGGCAGGTCGCCCAGCCGCCGGGCGGCGAACCCGAGCAGTTCAGCGCTCGCGGAGTCCAGCCACTGGAAGTCGTCCGCGACGACCAGGACGGGCCCCTCGGCGGCGAGGGCGCGCAGCGCGGACAGCACGGCGAGGCGCAGCGCGAGGCCGTCGCGCTGCAGGGTGGACTCGCCGCGGCCGGTGAGCGCCGACTCGAGCGCGGTGCGCTGCGCGGCGGGCAGCTTCCCGGAGACCTCGTCGAGGACCAGGCCGAACAGGTCGGCCAGGGCGAGGAAGGGCAGGTGGGATTCCGACTCGGTGGCGGAGCAGCGCAACACGGTGCGGACCGACGGGGCATATTCCGCGGCCCATGCCCGCAGCACGGTCGACTTTCCTATTCCGGCCGGGCCGTGCAGCAGCATGCTGCCGCCGCGGGCCAGCTGCTCACGGGCCGCCGCGGTCTGCTCGTCGCGGCCGATGAGCAGGTCGGAGCGGCAGCTCGCAGGGTCCCTGACGTCCCGTCGCACGGTCACCGCTCCCCTCGCGTGTCGTGTCCTGGCCAAATTCTAGGCAACACGCCGGGAAATTCGGACACCCGGCAAGGTGAGGCAAATAACAGCGACGCCCGCAGAACCGAATTCACGACACCACCGAATGAATAACACCTGCCCCCAGCCGGCGCCGCAGCCAGGCCGCCCCAGCCCAGCGGGGGATCCGCGCCCACGCGGCCGTCCACGGACGGGCGCCGCCCCAGCCTCGCGGAGGATCCACGCACGCGCGGCCGCACGCGGACCGGCGCCGCCCCAACCCAGCGGGGGATCCGCGCCCACGCGGCCGTCCACGGACGGGCGCCGCCCCAGCCTCGCGAAGGATCCACGCACGCGCGGCCGCACGCGGACGGAAGGGGCCGTGTCGGGGGGTGCCCGCCCGCAGCGGCCGGCGCGTCTGCGCCGGGTTCCCCGACAAGAGACCAAGTCCGCGCCGGTCCGAGGACGGGCACCCCCCGGCGCGGCCCCGACCCCCCACGCACCGCAGGCGACCCCCCCCGTCACGGCAGCAGTCCCGCTCTCCGGGCCGCCACCACCGCCTCCCCGCGGGTGTGGGCGCCCAGTCTGCGCATGGCCGAGCGGAGGTAGCCCTTGACGGTCTCCGGGCTCACACCCAGGCGGGCGGCGGCCGCCGCATTCGTCGCTCCGGCCGCCACGCACGCCAGCACGTCCACCTCCCGGGGCGCCAGCGAAACCCCCCGCCCCGGCGAGACCCCCCGCCCCGGCGAAACCCCCCGCCCCGGCGGCACCCCCCGCCCCGGCGCCGCCGCCGCGAGGAGCCCGCACGCCTCAAGGAGTTCCGCCCGCAGTCCCGCGTCCGCGATTCGGGGTGCCAGGGCACGCAGCGCCGCATGCGCCTCGCGCACCTCTTCCCACGCGGCACCACCCGCCGCCCCGCACGCGGCGCCTCCCGCCCCCTCCCACACGGCATCCGGCCGCACCGCCGCGAGCAGCCCCCGCGCCTCCTCCCGCACCACCAGCGCCTGCTCGACGTCCCGCGCTGCCTCCACGGCCGCGTTCAGGACCCGGTCGCCCAGCGGGTGGGCGGTGCGCAGCGCCCCGTACAGCACGCCGCGCACCCGGCGCCGCACCACGACCGGCACCGCCAGCACCGAGCGCAGGCCTTCCGCGGCGACCGGGGCGTCGTACTCATGGCTGATCCGCGGGGAGGACGAGTAGTCCGTCACCGCGCACGGCCGGGCGAGGGCCACCACCTTCCCGCCCAGGCCGTTGCCGGAGGTCACCGCGAGCGCGCTGAGGGCGAACGTGGTCGTACCGGTCAGCTCGCTGATGCGCACCTGCGGCCGGCCCGGCTCGACCAGCCCGCCGAAGGCGACCGGAAGCCCCGTCGAAGCGCGCAGCCGCAGCAGCGCACCCCGGATCTCCACCGATGCGGACGCCTCCGATGCCACCTGCCATCCCCTTCGCCGGCCCCTGCGCCACCCACACCCCCGTTCGGGGGTAGTGAGACCTGCATCACGGATTACACGATGGCAGTGAGCCGCCCGGCAATGGCCCGGAACCGAGCACCAGCGAACCCGAACCCCAGCGAAGCCACGTCCGCACCACCGCAAAGCCACCTCCGCACCACCGCAAAGCCACCTCCGCACCCAAAGCGAAGCCACCTCCGCACCCACAGCGAAGCCCCCGCGCAGCCACCACAAAACCACCGCCAAGCCACCGCGGACCCACAGCGCAGCAACCGCAGAACCACAGCGCAGTCACCGGAGAACGACCGCAGAAGAACCACCCCAGAATCACCCCAGGACCACCGGACAAGAAGGAGGACGGATGCCGACGGCGACGGAGCTCTTCCGCAGGGCCAGGGACTTCCTGCTGGAACACCGCGAGGACTACGCCACCGCCTACGCGGGCTTCGAGTGGCCCCGCCCCGAGCACTTCAACTGGGCGCTGGACTGGTTCGACGTCGTCGCCCGCGGCAACGACCGCACCGCCCTGCACATCGTCGAGGAGGACGGCGGCGAGACCCGCGTCTCCTTCGCCGAGATGGCCGAACGCTCCGACCGGGCAGCGAACTGGCTGCGCGCACGGGGCGTGGCCGCCGAGGACCGCATCCTCGTCATGCTCGGCAACCAGGCCGAGCTGTGGGAGACGGCGCTGGCCGCGATGAAGCTGCGGGCCGTCGTCATCCCCGCCACCCCGCTGCTCGGCCCCGCGGACCTGCGCGACCGCGTCGACCGCGGCCGCGTCAAGCACGTCATCGTGCGCGCGCAGGACACCACCAAGTTCGACGACGTCCCCGGTACCTACACCCGCATCGCCGTCGGCGGCCTGCCCGAGGAGGGCTGGGAGCCGTACGAGGACGCCCGCGCCGCCCCCGCCGAGTTCCTCCCGGACGGCCCCACCCTCGCCGACGACCCGCTGATGCTGTACTTCACCTCGGGCACCACCGCCCGTCCCAAGCTGGTGGAGCACACCCACACCTCGTACCCGATCGGGCACCTGGCGACCCTGTACTGGATCGGCCTGACCCCCGGCGACGTGCACCTGAACATCTCCTCGCCCGGCTGGGCCAAGCACGCCTGGTCGAACCTGTTCGCCCCGTGGAACGCCGAGGCGACCGTCTTCATCCACAACTACACCCGCTTCGACGCCACCCGGCTGATGACCGAGATGGACCGTGCGGGCGTCACCACCTTCTGCGCCCCGCCGACCGTGTGGCGCATGCTCATCCAGGCCGACCTCACCCAGCTGCGCACCCCGCCCCGCGAGGCCCTGGCCGCCGGTGAGCCGCTGAACCCCGAGGTCATCGAGCAGGTCCGCCGCGCCTGGGACGTGACCGTCCGCGACGGCTTCGGGCAGACCGAGACCGCCGTGCAGGTCTCCAACAGCCCCGGCCAGCCGCTGAAGACCGGCTCCATGGGACGGCCGAGCCCGGGCTACCGCGTCGAGCTGCTCGACCCGGTGTCGGGAGCGCCGGGCGTGGACGAGGGCGAGATCGCACTCGACCTGTCCGTGCGCCCCGTCGGCCTGATGACCGGCTACCACGGCGATCCCGACCGCACGGCGGAGGCCATGGCGGGCGGCTACTACCGCACCGGCGACATCGGCTCCCGCGACGAGGACGGGTACATCACCTACGTCGGCCGCGCCGACGACGTCTTCAAGGCCTCCGACTACAAGATCAGCCCCTTCGAGCTGGAGAGCGCCCTGCTGGAGCACGCGGCGGTGGCGGAGGCGGCCGTCGTGCCCGCCCCGGACGAACTGCGCCTGGCCGTACCGAAGGCGTACGTCGTGCTGGCCGAGGGCTGGGAGCGCGGACCCGACACCGCGAAGGTGCTCTTCGAGCACTCCCGGGAGGTCCTCGCCCCGTACAAGCGCATCCGCCGCCTGGAGTTCGGCGAGCTGCCCAAGACCGTCTCCGGCAAGATCCGCCGTATCGAGCTGCGCGAGGCGACGGCCGCCGGCTCCGCCCGGGAGTACCGCGAGGAGGACTTCCGGTGAGCGAACCGTCGTACACCCACGGCACGAGCGGGACGCCCCTGCTCGGCGACACCATCGGCGCCAACCTCGACCGGGCGGTCGCCGCGTTCCCCGACCGCGAGGCGCTGGTGGACGTCCCGTCCGGGCGGCGCTGGACGTACGCCGAGTTCGGCGCGGCGGTCGACGAGGTCGCCCGCGGACTGCTGGCCCTGGGCGTCGCCAGGGGCGACCGGGTCGGCATCTGGGCCGTCAACTGCCCCGAGTGGGTGCTCGTCCAGTACGCCACCGCCCGCATCGGCGTCATCATGGTCAACATCAACCCGGCCTACCGCGCGCACGAGCTGGAGTACGTCCTCAAGCAGTCCGGCATCTCGGTGCTGGTCGCCTCCCTCGCCCACAAGGGCACCGACTACCGGGCCCTGGTGGAGCAGATCCGCGGCAACTGCCCCGAGCTGCGCCGGACCGTCTACATCGGCGACCCGTCGTGGGACGCCCTGACGGCCGGCGCGGCAGCCGTGCCGGCCGAGCGGCTGGCCCTCGCCGCGGCGGAGATCGGCTGCGACGACCCGGTCAACATCCAGTACACCTCCGGCACGACGGGCTTCCCGAAGGGCGCGACCCTCTCCCACCACAACATCCTCAACAACGGCTACTGGGTGGGCCGTACGGTCGGCTACACCGAGCAGGACCGGGTGTGCCTGCCGGTGCCCTTCTACCACTGTTTCGGCATGGTGATGGGCAACCTCGGTGCCACCTCCCACGGGGCCTGCATCGTCATCCCGGCACCCTCCTTCGAGCCGGGCGCCACCCTGGCGGCCGTGCAGCAGGAGCGCTGCACCTCGCTGTACGGCGTGCCGACGATGTTCATCGCGGAGCTCAACCTGCCCGACTTCGCGGCGTACGACCTGTCCACCCTGCGCACCGGCATCATGGCGGGCTCGCCGTGCCCGGTGGAGGTGATGAAGCGGGTGGTCGCCGAGATGCACATGGCGGAGGTCTCCATCTGCTACGGCATGACCGAGACCTCCCCGGTCTCCCTGCAGACCCGCCGGGACGACGACCTCGAACACCGCACCGGCACGGTGGGGCGGGTGCTGCCGCACATCGAGGTGAAGGTCGTCGACCCGGCGACCGGCGTGACGCAGCCGCGGGGCACGGCGGGCGAGCTGTGCACCCGCGGGTACAGCGTGATGCTGGGCTACTGGAACGAGCCGGAGAAGACCGCCGAGGCCGTCGACCCCGGCCGCTGGATGCACACCGGGGACCTGGCGGTGATGCGTGAGGACGGGTACGTCGAGATCGTCGGCCGGATCAAGGACGTGATCATCCGGGGCGGCGAGAACATCTACCCGCGCGAGGTCGAGGAGTTCCTCTACGGCCACCCCAAGATCCGCGACGTGCAGGTCGTCGGCGTGCCGCACGAGCGGTACGGCGAGGAGGTGCTCGCCTGCGTCATCCCCCGCGATCCGGCCGACCCGGTCACCGTCGAGGAGCTGCGCGCCTTCTGCGAGGGGCGGCTGGCGCACTACAAGATCCCGAGCCGGCTGCGGCTGCTGGACGCCTTCCCGATGACGGTCTCCGGCAAGGTGCGCAAGGTGCAACTGCGGGCGGAGTACGGCGGGTAGACCCCCGGACGCGTGCGAGGGGCGGTCCCGCCGTGAACCGGCGGGGCCGCCCCTCGCTGCCCCCGTACCTCCGGGAGCCCGCCGCCCCCGTGCCGGCGGAGCCCCGTGCAACAAGACTCTCCCCCAACCGCGGTGCGGCTGAAGCCCCGTGCACCGTCTTCAGAGGTTGATTTGAGCTTCCGCCCACCGCGCGCCGCGACGGGGGGCACGGTCGAGCGGCGGCCGGGTGCGGCGCCGTGCGTCCCGCGCGCACGCCCCGGCCCTGCCCTCAGGCGTCCTCGTCCTCCGACAGACCCGGCCAGTAGTCCGGGCCGCCGCCCTGCCACTCGACCAGGCCGCCCTCCTCGATCTCGGCCCAGTCGTGGCCGGCCAGGCCCAGGATCTCGACGACGTCGTCCAGGTGGGAGGCGACGCCCAGGGTCACGTCGCCCTCGGTGACCCGGCGGGAGCCGTCCAGGGCCGGCGGGTGCACCACGACGTGTGGCGGGTTCGCGGGGTTGTCCATGTCCCCAGGCTGCTGCGGCCGGGGCGGTTCCGCACGCCGGGCGGCCAGGGCCTCGGCGCACGTCCGGACGCCCGCCGCGACGACCCGCCGGCGGGCGGCGGCCGTGGGCGACGGACTCCGCCCGCGGGGAGGAACGCCCCACGGCCGGCCACGGGGCGGTGGCCGCCGGGTGCCCGGCGGGGCCGCGGCCGGTCCGGAAGCCGGCGGCGCGGGTTAGGTTGAGCGCGTGCGATTGAAAGTGGAGTTCACGACCGAGCCCTTCGACCTCGACGAGACGCCGGCGCACGCTCTGGTGGCCCGCGAGGTCATCGAGTCCGCCGAGCTGGACGCGGTGGACGTCGGCCCGTTCGGCAACACGGCGGAGGGTGGTGCCGACGCCGTGCTCACCTCCGTGGACGTCCTGCTGCGCAAGGCCCTCCAGGCCGGCGCCACCCGGATCTCGCTGCAGGTCAACGTCGTCGGGGAGAGCGCGTGACGGGCGCCGGGCAGGAATCGTTCATCGCCGCCGTCAAGCCGCTGGTCGACGCGATCGGCGGCGGGATGCTGCCACCGGACGAGGCCGGACCCGACGACGTCGTCCTGTCCTGGGAGGGGGCCGCCGTGGTCGCCGTGCGCCTGCCGCAGCTGGCCGACTCCCTCGACCACATTCTGGCCGCCATGGAGCGCAAGCGGGGCAGGCCGCTGGCGGAACTGGACCGCAAGGCCAAGCAGGAGGTCGTGCGGGTGCTGGAGGCGCGCGGCGCCTTCTCGGTGCGGCACGGTGTGGAGACCGTCGCGAGCGCGCTCGGGGTCAGCCGCTTCACCGTCTACAACTACCTCAACCGGGAGAAGGCCTGACCTGCCCCCTCGGCTCGTCCGGCGGCCGGGACCCCGGTGGGCGGCGGCCTGTTCGGCGCGCCGAGTCTTCAACAAAGTGTTGACGGTTGGCCTCGCAGGGCGTTAGCTGTCCGCAGCCCGTACAGCACCAGGCCCACGGAGGCTCCGTGACGTCCACTTCCACGCCGCCGGGACTGGCCCGCCTCAACTCGCTGGACGACGGCGCGGCCCGCTCCGCGCTGCACGAGGTGTGCGCCTCCACGGTGTGGGGCGAGCGAGTGCTCGCCGCCCGGCCGTACGCGACCTGCGAGGACCTCTACGCCGCGAGCGACGCCGCCACGGCGGGACTGACCGCCGCGGACCTCCGGGAGGCGATGGCCGGCCACCCGCCCATCGGCCGTCCCCGGCCCGGCGACCCGGCCTCGGCCCGCGAACAGCGGGGCATGGCAGGAGCGTCCGGACGGCTCCGGGCGGAGATGCGCGAACTCAATCTGGCCTACCAGGAGAGGTTCGGCCATGTGTTCCTGATCTGCGCCACCGGCAGGACCGGTGAGCAGATGCGGGACGCGGCCAGGGAGCGGATCGGCAACCCGCCGGAGCGGGAGCGGGAGATCGTCCGCACCGAACTGGGAAGGATCAACCGCGTCCGGCTCGCCCGACTGGTGGAGGAGGAGACCGCATGAGCGCCGAGAGAACGGCTTCCGTGTCCACGCACATCCTGGACACCAGCGCCGGCCGTCCCGCCGGGGGCGTCGCCGTCCGGCTCGCCGCCCGCAGCGGGCGCGAGGCGGACTGGCGTGAGCTCGGCGGCTCCGCGACCGACGCGGACGGGCGGTGCAGGGACCTGCCGGCCCTGCCACGAGGGACCACCCACGTCCGGCTCGACTTCGCCGTCGAGCGGTACTTCGAGCGGTACTTCGAGGAATCCGCGAGGAAGCAGGCCGAGGCGCGGCAGGACGCCCCCGCGCAGGGGGACGGCGGCGCGGGACCCGTGTTCTTCCCGGAGGTGGCGGTCACCTTCGCCGTCGTCCCCGGCGAGCACTACCACGTGCCGCTGCTCCTCAACCCGTTCGGCTACTCCGTATACCGAGGGAGCTAGCAGAAGATGGCAGACTATTCCCGCCCGGCCCGCCCCGTGGCCCTGGGGCAGAACCAGTACGGCAAGGCCGAGACCCGCGTCGTGAGGATCACGCGGGACGGCGCCGCCCACCACATCAAGGACCTGAACGTCTCGGTCGCCCTCTCCGGCGACATGGAGGAGGTCCACTGCTCCGGCTCGAACGCCAACGTCCTGCCGACCGACACCACCAAGAACACGGTGTTCGCGTTCGCCAAGCAGTACGGCGTCGCCTCCGCCGAACAGTTCGGCATCCACCTCGCCCGCCACTTCGTCACCTCCCAGGACGCCATCCACCGGGCCCGCGTCCGCATCGAGGAGTACGCCTGGGAGCGGATCGCCGCCTCCGGCGCCCCGGCCGGCGGCGCGGACGGGACCGGGACCGGGCACTCCTTCGTCCGCAGCGGCCGGGAGACCCGGCTGACGCAGATCACCTACGACGGCGACCGGTGGGAGGTCGTCGCCGGCCTGACGGACCTGACGGTGCTGAACTCGACCGACTCCGAGTTCTGGGGCTATGCCAAGGACGAGTACACGACCCTGCGGGAGACCCACGACCGGGTCCTGGCCACCGACGTCAACGCCCGCTGGCGGTACGACTGGACCGGCGACGAGCAGCGGACGCCCCACTGGGACACGTCCTACGAGCAGGTCAGAAAGCACATCCTGCGAGCCTTCGCGGAGACGTACTCCCTGTCGCTGCAGCAGACGCTGTACCGGATGGGCGCGCACGTGATCGACCAGTGCGACGAGGTGGACGAGATCCGCTTCTCCCTCCCCAACAAGCACCACTTCCTGGTGGACCTCGAGCCGTTCGGGCTGAAGAACGACAATGAGGTGTACTTCGCCGCCGACCGCCCCTACGGCCTGATCGAGGCCACCGTCCTGCGCGACGGCTGCGAGGCGCGCATCCCGGTGGACCTGACCAACCTGTGACGGACCGGGGTGCCCCCGCTCCGCAGGGAGCAGCCGCCCCCTTCCGCACCCGCGGCCGCCGGACCGCCGCCGGCCGCGGCACCCGGACCCCCCGCGGTCCTGCCGTGCCCTCCCCGCCAGCCGCAAAGGACGCACCATGGCAGCAGCCCCCCGGCGCACCGTCATCGAGAACTGCGCCATCGCGACCGTCGACGCGAACGACACCGAGTACGCCCGCGGGCACCTGGTCGTCGCCGGCAACTGCATCGAGACGCTCGGCCCGGGCAGTGCCCCCGGGAACCTGGAGAACGTCGTCCGCCGCATCGACGCCTCCGGCCACCTGCTGACCCCCGGCCTGGTCAACACCCACCACCACTTCTACCAGTGGATCACCCGGGGCCTGGCCACGGACCACAACCTGTTCGACTGGCTCGTCGCCCTGTATCCGACCTGGGCGCGCATCGACGAGCCGATGGTCTACGCCGCGGCCCAGGGATCACTCGCGATGATGGCCCGCGGCGGCGTCACCACCGCGACGGACCACCACTACGTCTTCCCCCGCGGCGCCGGCGACCTGACCGGCGCGATCGTCCGCGCCGCCCGCGAGATGGGCGTCCGTCTCACCCTGGCCCGGGGTTCCATGGACCGCGGCGAGTCGGACGGGGGCCTGCCGCCGGACTTCGCCGTCGAGAGCCTTGAGGACGCGCTGGCCGCGACCGAGGCGGCCGTCGACGAGCACCACGACGCCTCCTTCGACGCCATGACCCAGGTGGCCGTCGCCCCCTGCTCCCCG
Organism: Streptomyces sp. NPDC003697; assembly: GCF_053587115.1. Lineage (NCBI taxonomy): Bacteria > Bacillati > Actinomycetota > Actinomycetes > Kitasatosporales > Streptomycetaceae > Streptomyces > Streptomyces sp. NPDC003697. The sequence goes on along the minus strand of NZ_JBSFNN010000014.1, from coordinate 77,532 downwards.
TTCTCCGTCAGCACCGACCTGCTCAAACAGGGCGCCGAACTCGCCCGCCGCAAGGGCGTGCGGCTGCACACCCACGGCTCGGAGACGGTGCAGGAGGAGGAGTTCTGCCACGAACTGTTCGGGATGGGCCCGACCGACTACCTGGAGTCCACGGGCTGGCTGGGCGAGGACGTGTGGATGGCGCACTGCGTCCACATGAACGACTCCGACATCGCCGCTTTCGCCCGGACGCGGACCGGCGTCGCCCACTGCCCCTCCTCCAACGCCCGCCTCGCCGCCGGTATCGCCCGCGTCCCCGACCTGCTCGCCGCCGGTGTACCCGTCGGCCTCGGCGTCGACGGCACCGCCTCCAACGAGTCCGGCGAACTGCACACCGAACTCCGCAACGCCGTGCTGATCAACCGCCTGGGCGCCCACCGCGAGGCCGCCCTCGGCGCCCGGCAGGCGCTGCGCCTCGGCACGTACGGCGGCGCGCAGGTGCTGGGCCGGGCGGCGCAGATCGGCTCGCTGGAGGCGGGCAAGCTGGCCGACCTGGTGCTGTGGAACCTCGGCACCCTCGCCCACTCCTCGATCGCCGACCCGGTGACCGCGCTCGTCCTCGGCGCGGCCGCCCCGGTCACGGCCTCCTTCGTCGGCGGCCGCCAGATCGTCGAGGACGGCCGCCTGCTGCGCGCCGACGAGGACGCGATCGCCCGCTCCACCCGTGCGGAGGCGCAGCGGCTGGCCCGCCTCGCGGCGCGGTGAACGCGCCCTCCACCGGGCGGGGTCGGTGGGTGGCCTCAGGGGGTTGGCCGGCGGCCCGCCGGGGTCGGCCGGCGGCGCTCACCGGCGGCCCCCCGGCGGAGTTGGCCGGGCGGCCCGGCGGCGTTCACCGGCGGGTCGGCCGGTGGCCCGGCGGGGTCGGTCGGTGGTCGGGCGGCGCTGACCGGCGGCCCGGCGGGGTTGGCCGGCGGTGCGACGGCTCACCGGCGGCCCGGCGGGTCGGTCGGCGCCCCGGCGGGGTCGGCCGGCGGACCGCAGGGGGTGGCCGGGGTTGGCCGGGCGGCCCACGCGGTCCCGCCCGTCCGCCTCACAGCCCGAACAGGCCCGGGTCCTGAGCCAGCTCCTTGAAGTGGTCCCGCGGATCCGCGACCAGCTTGCGCTCCTTCAGATCCAGCAGGCCGCCGACCGCCGTGATCTCGGCCGCCACCGTGCCGTCGGCCTTGCGGATCGTCTGCTCGATCCGGAACGTCTTCCCGCCGCCCCAGGCGAAGGCGCACGTCACGTCGACCTCGTCGCCCGCGAGCAGCTCCCGCCGGTAGCGGATTGTCGTCTCCAGCGCCACCGGGCCCACACCGCGGGAGACCAGGCGGTGCTGGCTGATCCCGGCCGCCTGGAGCAGCGACCAGCGGGCGTGCTCCGCGTAGTTGAGGTACACCGCCTGGTTCAGATGGCCCTGCACGTCTGTCTCGTAGCCGCGGACGGTCACCCGTACGGAAAACGGCTCGCTCACTGCTTCTCCTCCTCCTCGCCCCCGAGGTCTGGACGCGACGATCCTGGCACGCCCCGCACACCCGTCACACCCGTCGCGGCGAGGCCAGCAGATAGCGCCTCCTCGTCCGCGGCTCGGTGTACTCGCCGGTCTGCCAGCCCGCGCCCTCCAGCGTGGCCGCGTACGCCCGCATCTCCTCGGCGTCCGGCCCGTACACGGCGACCGCCTCCGGCTGCGGGGTCGCCCGCACCCGGTAGCCGTCCGCGTCCGGTCCCGCCGGACGGTGCCCGGCGGCCTCCAGGGCCAGTGCGGCGGCCTGCACCAGATGCGACCGCTCCCAGCCGCACGGCCGGTCGGTGGCGCCGTCCGGATGGGACATCCGGCGCAGCTCCAGCAGCCCCTGCCAGGCGCTGTGCACCTCGCGCCCACGGGCGGGCCCGGCCGGCGGCGGCTCAGTCTCGCCGCCGACCCGGGCGGAGAACACCCCAGCGGCGGCCGGCTGCGCCGCCGGCGCCGCCGCCGGTCCGGGCGCCTCGGGTCCGCTGTCCCGGACGCGGTGCCCCGCCGGGGTCAGGAAGTGGTCGTGCGGCGGGCGGGGATGCCGGAAGGCGAGCCCCCGCTCCACCAGGGCCGCCAACTGCGCCCCGGTGCCCCTGAGCCGCCCGGTCACCGGGTCGGCCGCGTCGATGACCCGGCGCTGCGCGGCGGTCGGCGGTCGTGTCACGGCCTACTCCTCCCCAAGAGACCCCCGGCTGTCCGGTGGGTCCCCCAGCAGGCTACGACCCGGGTCCGACACCCCGGCGGGCGACGGCCGCCCGTCGTCGTCAGCGGGAGCCGTGGGGCCGTCCGTCGGCCGGTCCCGTCAGCCGGAGTCGTCGGGCCGGATGTTCCAGCCCGCGATCACCGGCCGGCCGTGCTCCGTGCTCAGCCGGCCCACCGTGCCCGTGGCGAACTGGAACAGCGCCCCCGCCGACGGCGGCAGACCGAGCCACCGGGCGGTGAGCACCCGCAGGAAGTGGCCGTGCGCCACCAGCACGACGTCGCCCTCGGTGTTGCACAGCGCGGCGTCCGCCTTGGCGAGCACCCGGTCGGCGCGCTCGCCCACCTGCTCCGGGCTCTCCCCGGGATGGTCGGACGGACCCGGGGCGACACCGTCGTCGAACAGGAACCAGCCTGGCCGGGTGCGCTGGATCTCGACGGTCGTGATGCCCTCGTAGCCGCCGTAGTCCCACTCCCGCAGGTCCGGGTCGAGCTGGGCGTCCTCGACGCCGATGAGCTCGGCCGTCTCCCGGGCCCGCTGCAGCGGGCTGACGAACGCGGCGCCGATCCGGTGCGAGCGGATCATCGGCGCCAGCCGGCGCGCCTCCTGCCGGCCGCGCTCGGTCAGCGGGACGTCCGTCCAGCCGGTGTGCCGCCCGGACCGGGACCACTCGGTCTCCCCGTGCCGGACGAGAAAGAGATCGCCCACGTCGTGCCCTTCCTGCCGTACTCGAAGAGCACGGTGTCACATCCCCGCCGCGACCCGCGGGAGGACTCGGCCGGATGGCCGCCCCCGAACGCGTCCCCTCGGGACCGCCTACGAAGATCACCAACAGACTGCCCGGGACACGCATTCCCCGCTGCCGGTAGCCGCCGAGGAACCGGCCGATCCCATTGATCCCCGTGCCGGGCACGTTGGCGGGCGGCAGTGTCAGGACGCGGAAGTAGTCGGCTGCCGGCTACGGGCGCCCGCAGGAGGAAGGGGACTGCCGAGGGCGGTGGCTGGCGTCGTCTCCAGGGGGGAGCGGGACCCCCAGCGGCGCACCCTCTCGGTGGACCCCTCCCACCCGGCCTCCGCGGTGCCGCACTGGCGGGGGCACTGGCACCGTCCCGATGCCCGAGGGCCGCTCTCCGCGGCGAACGGACTGCCGGGGGAAGTGCCAGACAGGAACACACGTGGGGACATCGACCAAGTTCCTGGCAATCCCGGGGCGACTGCCCGCATGCCAGCGGGGGTGAACCTCTACCGATCCGGCTGTCCGAGGCCGCGGGGCCGTCCTACACTGCTGGCGTGACCGCTGCACGCGACTACGAGGACATGCACCACCTGGTGGACCGGCTCACTCCGACCCAGGTGCGACGCCTGCGCCTGCTCGTCACCCAGGATGAGGAACTGTCCCAGGTCGCCCAGTCGCTGCCTGCAGTCGACGCGACCAAGGAGGAGTCGGTCCCGGCCGGACTGCTGGCCTTGATCGGCAGCGTGAATGGCCCGGAGGATCTGGCTGAACAGCACGACGACTACATTCGCGAGCGGATGCGCGAGCGCTTTGGCGACTCGGCGTGATAGGTCACGCCCGGGATCTTGTAACCCGCCGACGCACCGTCGGCAAGGTGCCGGTCGGCGGCCTCACCGCCGAGAGCTGAGGTCACAGGGCCGGCGCCGGGCCCACCATGGTCAGGAGACGGCCTGCCACTCGCGATCGAGGATCGCGTGCACGATGGAGTCCCGCCACTTCCCGGCCTTCAGCACGTGCTCGCGGATCCTGCCTTCCTCGACCATGCCCGCGGCGCCCATGGTCTTCGCGGAGGCCTCGTTCAACGGCGACCGGGCACCCCACACGCGGTGCAGCCCGAGATCCTCGAACGCGACGCCGAGCAGCAGCCGCACCGTCTCGGTGCCGTAACCCATGCCCCAGGCCTCCGGGCGCAGCGCGAAGCCCATGGTGGCCGCGCGCTGCTGGTGGGGGTCGGTGGCCAGGCGGCCGAACCCGATCAGCCTGCCGGTGTTCCGCTCGATGACAGCGAGGGCGTACTCCGCACGCGGCTCGGCCGTCGCCGCGGCGATGGAGCGGGTGACGATCTGCCCGACCTGCTCGCGGGTGCGTGGCTCGAAACTGAGGTGCTCCGTCGCCTCGGAGCTGCCGTAGACGGCGTGCACCGCGTCCACGTCCTCAGCGGCGAGTTCGCGCAGTTCGAGGCGGGCACTGGAGCGCTTGACCGGGTACATGGCGGGGACTCTACCCACGGGGCAGCGCCGGCCGGCTGGTGGGGAACGCCTCGATCTCCGAGCGCAGTTCCCTCGCCGTGACGGCTGTCCGAGCGGGGCTGGTCATCAGGGCCTGACGGACCCGCATCGCGGAGACGACGATGCCGTTGTTGCGGTGCGATGCCGGAAGGTCGAGCACCGGCCGGATGGCGTCGGCTGCGCCGTCGACGTCACCGCTGAACAGGCGAATGAGCGCCAGGTCGCACTGGCAGCCGGCGAGGTCGCCGAACGCCCAGTTCGGGGCGGTGGGGTCGCTGAAACCCATCACCGCTTGTTCGGCCTGCTCGCCAAGGCGCCCGTCCCCGTGGCCGAGGAGTGCCTCGGACTCCACCGCGTAGTACAGCTGTTTCTCCGGGGCGTAGGTGAACAGGCCGCCGAGCTGGTCAAGGTCGTCGTGGATGACGCGTTCGCGACGGTTGGCCGCCTGCTGGTTCGCGGCGCGGACCGTTTCCTCGTCGCCGAGCACCGCGGCGGCGCGGGCTTTGAGTCCGAGCAGCCACAGGCCGACGGTTCCGCGCAGGTTCACGGCCGTCTCGGCGCCCTGGCTCGCGTAGTGGTAGGCGTCGGCCGGCTTGTCGGCCCAGTAGGCGATCAGGCTCTTCAGCCCGTCCGTGAGGGCGATCAAGCCCGGGTGCTCGGCGTCTCTGGCACAGGCCGCGGCGACCCGGGTCATCGTCATGGCCTGGTGGGGGACCTCCATGTCGTTGAAGCCCTTGGCCACCAGGAACGACAGGACCGCGCCCTTGACGTACAGGTCGCGCAGCTGGGAGGGCCGGACCCGGCCGCCCTCCAGGAGACGGAACACCTGGTCGTGGGTCTCCAGCAGGTCGTCCCACATCGACGCCAGCGGCTCGCGCGGGTACGCGGCCACCAGGCGCTGCACCTCGTCATCGAGCAGGCCGAGCGTGTCATCACCGACCCGTTCGCGGTCCGCCCCCAACAGGAAGTCCTTCGCACGTCGCACAGCCATCGCGCCCACCTCTTTCATCTCGTTCAGGTTCGTGCCCGGCTCGGCATGCAGTTGAGTCGGTGACGCGCCGACCAGCGGAGCGAAGTTCGGCGCGGTGCCCTCGGGGACCTCACTCCACAGGGCATCGATGCTGTAGCCCAGCATCTCCACAAGGACCGGGCGGAAGACCCGTTGCGGTTTACGGCCTTCGTACAGCCATCCCTCAACGGTCTTCGGAGCCGGTTCGTCCGCGTTCTGGAGACCTAACCGTGCGGCCGCCTCCCGGTACTTCGGCAGGAAGTCATCAGGGTGGCGTATGCCGCGCTGCTCGCAGGTGTACCGGAAGAACAACACGGCGCCTCCATTCGGTTCGCCTGGCACGTCACTGCCACGACGGTAGAACGCTGTGCCAATCAAGTCGCCCTCCACAGACGCTACTTACTGAGTCCGAGGAAGGTCCGGGGAAAGTCCGAGAAATCCGGTCGAAATCCGGGGTCGGTCCGGGGGTAGATCTGTCCGCCCGCCATTGTCACGCTCGTAGCAATCCTCACTGACGGTGCTCGTACGTGATCAGGGAGTTTCTCCATGCCCCCCAGAGTTGCCGGACCGACCAGCCTGTTGAAGGCGTCCCCGCCCAACGGGGACAACGCTTTGCCGCCGGGCTTCGGCATAACGGTCCGCTCCGTGCCGTCGAGCGTGGAGGTCTCACGCCGCCTCACCCGGGCGTGGGCCCGTTGCTCCCGGATGCCGGAACAGATCGTCGACGCACTGCTGATCGTGGTGTCGGAGCTGTGCACGAACGCTGTCCAGCACGGGCGGTGCAAGGCGTTCACCGTGCGCGCCTGGATGTCGGCGGCCGGCGAGCTCCACTTCGAAGTCCACGACGGGACGCCGTCCCCGGTCCCGCAGCCGCAGCGGCCGACCGCCGAGGCGGAGAACGGGCGCGGCCTGTTTCTGGTGGACCTTCTCATCACGGAGCTGGGCGGCACCTGGGGGTTCACAGAAGACGGCACCTGCGTCTGGTGCCGTCTTCCCCTGCCGCAGGGCGATCAGTGAGCGTGGTCGTGGAGCGGTGGACGCCGCCTGTGAGCCAGGAGGACTTGGGGCGGGTGCTGGCGAGGGTGCGCGAGTGGGAGCCGTTCGACGGCGGAGCCCTCCTGGACGACGTCGCAGCCGCCCTGGACGAGGTCATGCCGGCCGAGAGCTACGTCGATGAACTCGCCGAGCGGCTGCACGGTCACCTCGACCAGCTCGTGACTATCGCGGTCGCCGCAGAAGCTGAGCACCGGGACCCCGAAGCGGCCCGGCTCATCGACTACGCCCGCGTCCTGCGCAGCCAAGACGTGCCCGGCTGCCACCGGCGAGCCGTGGGGCACCTACGTCGGATTGGCTGGATCGCCAACGAGCTCCTCGAGCGGCTGGTCGCAACCAGGTGCCTGTCCGAAGCGCCATGACCTGCGCCACTGAACACCCCTCTCATGCGACCCCCACGAAAGAAAGGAGAACGCCCGCATGCGCACTCTGACCGAACCGGGCCTGGTCCCCTTCATCACGATGAGAGAGGGGGAGGAAAGCGCCCCGGACAACCTGCTCATCCTGCCCTCAGGCGGCCATGAGCGCCTGCGCTACGCGGACGAGGACCCCAGGGACCGGGACCTGCGCGGCGTGCTCTGGGCGCGGTGCTCCTTCAACCCCGTCGATGAGCGCAACATGCCCACCGGGAAACCGCGGTGGAAGGACATGCACCCGTACCGGCAGATGGTGACGATGCAGGCGATGCGCTGCCAAGTCTGCGCGGAGCGCGCGCGGACCCCGCTCGGCTTCATCTTCCTCGCCGGGCCGAAGGACCTGAACCCCGAGAAGACCACCGTCCTCACGAACCAGCCGCCGGTGTGCGCCAGACACGTCCGCGCCGCCGCGAAGTTGTGCCCGCACCTGGAAGAGGTTCCGACGGTGTTCCTGGCTCAGAGCGCTCCTCTTCACGGGGTGACCGGCGTCCTCTACGGCATCGGCGACCAGGGCGTGCAGGTCGTCGCCCGGCCCGAGGCCCCTATGCCCTACGGGAACTCGAAGCTGCGCACCTTCCTCGCGTCCCAGCTCGTCCGCCGGCTCGGCTCCTTCCGCGTCCTCGACATGGAGGAACTGCTGCAGGCGCTCCGCGCGGCGGCCGCATAAACCCTGCCCAACGGCTCGGATGACGTCCTGCCGTGGCCGTCGGGCAGGCCCAAACCCCCGGCGCGCGGTGGTGCCACGACTGCTTCGCCGTGCGGCGTGGTCTCTCGCGCGCCGGGCCCATCCCGCTGCCGCCCAGCCCCTGCTTTCGGGCGGCAGCGGGTCACCTTTGGATGGTCCTGGAGGCCAGCATGCAAGAGCTGATCGGTCCCGCAGCAACCGACGCCGTCGACTTCACGGCGCTGCAGAACTTCGCTGCCTTACGCGGGCAACTGCGGGTGTCCTTCACACCGCAGTGCAACATCGCCTGCTTCTTCTGCCACAACGAGGGGGATGTCCCACCCCCACTCATGCGCATCGACCGTTCCCGGAAGCCGCGACCGCGGGTCCTCGGCCCGGACGACTACCTCACGATCCTCCGCTCGCTGATGGCAGCCGGCCTCAAGCGGGTGTATTTCACCGGCGGTGAGCCCCTGGTCTCCCCGCTGGCCCGCCCGGTCCTCGAGCAGCTCCCCGAGCAGGGCCCCGACGCCAGCTACACCCTGATCACCAACGGCACGCGCGTTCGCACGCACAAAGCGTGGCTGTCCCACACTCGCCTCGACAAGATCAAGGTCAGCCTGCACTACTTCTCCGACGCGAGCCTCAAGGCCATCGCCGGCACCCGGTACAGCATCAGCACCGTCCTCGACGGGATCGACGCCGCCCGGGAGAGCTGCGCACGCGTGGAGGTGAACACGCTCCTGCTGCAGGAGAACGTGCACGAGGTCCCGGCCATCCTCAACTACGCGCTGGAGCGACGGATGCCGGTGCAGCTCATCGAGCTCGTCGGCACCGACTTCAACGAGGGACGCGCGTCCTCCGCCGTATCGGCCGACCACGCCGTCTCCTACCTGCGCACCCTGACCAGCGAGGAACACACAGAGATCACCGGCGTGGGCCAGGGCCGCCGTGTCTTCCGCGTCGACGGTGTCGAGATCGACGTCATCCACCGCAACCTCGGCCGCCACCACGTCGGCCAGTGCGGTACCTGCCCGCGCCGCGTCGACTGCGTCGAAGGGCTCTGGGCCCTGCGCCTGGACCACCAAGGCGGCCTGCAGCCCTGCCTCCTGCGGAACGACCTCCGTCTGGACCTCACCCCGCTCCTGCCGGACCCGACCCGGCTCGCCGACAACGTCGCACGCCACGTCACCGCCTTCACGGAGGGAACCCTGTGACCGAAGCATTCCGCCTGCCCCCGCCCTACCAACCTTTCTCCTACGAGGGCGGACAAGATCCGCTCATCGTCCTTGAGGGAGTGTCCGGCGTCGGCAAATCCACGCTCCGCAACCTCCTCGTGAAGCGGCTGGCAGCCACGGGCATCCACACCCTGCACGACCCCCACACCGGCTGGTCCGAAACCGTCAACGGCCGGCTCCGCCCGCTGCCGCAGTTCGCGTTCTACCTCTCCGGCCTGCTGCACGCCTCCGACGCGATGCGGCAGACACGCGCCACAGGACCCGTCATCGCGGACCGCTACGTGTCCTCCGTGATCGCGTGCCACGCGGCCGTTCACCGCGTACCCGTCACGACCGTCACGACGCTCCTTGAGCCGTACCGGCCCTACCTGACCGCACCGACGCACACCTTCTACCTGCAGTGTTCGGAAGAGACGCTTCGCGCCCGGCTCGCCGGCAAGAACGACATAACCCAAGACGACGCCGACCTGCTGGCCGTCAAGGGACGGCTTCCCCGGCTGCTGGCGAACTTCGCCTCGGTTTCCGAACAGGACCCCACGGCCGTGTGGGTGGACGCCGACGGAGCGACCGCCGATGAGCTCGCCGACTTGATCACCACCCACCTGGAGACCAACGGTGCTGAACCCGATCGACGCTGACCGCGTGTTCCGCGAGTGCGGCGCGGCCGGCGTCTTCCCCGGGCAGATCCACAAGGGCGTCGCCTGGTGGGTGGGCGCTTGCCTGGTCGTCACTCAGGAAGCCGACCGGATCGCGGTCGCCCACGACGGGCACCCCGTCATCGCCGAGTTCGCCGAGCGCTTCTGCCGCGGTGCGATCAACGCGGAGCACTACGCCTGCACCGTGCAGGCCTTGGGTGTCCAGACCCGTGAGCGGTTCCTCACCGTCCTCGCCGACCTCGGCGGGGCTCCCGGGGCCTGGCTCACCGGAACGGACCACGACGGGGCCACGACCGTACGCATCGAGCTGTTCGACCGCCAGGGCGTGCAGATCGACGACAGCAACGGCTTGGCCGAGATTCGCCGCCTGATCGCTGAGGACCGCGTTCCCATCCCGGTCAACGACCGCGCCAAGGGCCGCATCGTGCCGTGGCACGGCAAGCTCACTGAGGGAGAGCGCCCGTGATCAACGCCGCCGAGATCATCGCGTCCGGAGCCGGCATCGTGTTCGTCACCCTGGACTCCCTCCGATTCGACGTCGCCGACAGTGCCCTCACGGCCGGCCGGACACCCCGCCTGGCGAAACTGCTGCCGGGCGGGTGGGAGCGCCGGCAAACCCCCGGCACCTTCACGCTGCCCGCTCACATGGCGTACTTCTCCGGCTTTCTGCCGAAGCTGCCGCAGCCCGCCCAGCCGCCCCGCCTGTGGGAGTGCCGACCCCCGGCCTTCAAGAAGGTGCCGCCCGAGACGTTCCAGTTCGACACGCCGAACCTCCTCGAGGGCGTGACGCAGCACGGGTACAGGACCGTCTGCATCGGCGGGGTCACCTACTTCTCCCGTGAGACGCCCCTCGGGTCGGTGCTGCCGGATCTGTTCCACGAGGATCACTGGCGGCCGGAGTTCGGCTCGCCCGAGCCGGACTCCACTCGCCACCAGGTCGATCAGGCCCTCGAGATCGCCGACACCTACGCAGGCCAGCAACCGCTGTTTCTGTTCGTCAACGTCAGCGCAACCCATGTTCCCCACGGCCACTACCTGAACTCCAGCGAGGACACCACCGCCTCCCAGGCCGCAGCCCTCGCCCACGCCGACGAGCACCTCGGCCGCCTACTGGACGGCCTGGCGCAGCACGGCCGGTGGCTGGTCATCATGTGCGCCGACCACGGCGACGCCTACGGAGACGACGGCTTCCACGGGCGCGGCATCGCCCACCCCGCCGTCTTCGACGTGCCGTTCGCTGCCTGGGTGCACGGTTGACCGCTACCCTCCACGGGCATGAGTTCCGACTCGACGCCCGACGCCTCCGTGATCGTTGCGCGCGACGCCCAGGGCCTCGTCGCCCTGCTCAGCGCGGACTTCCCTCACCACGGAGGCGAACACCTCTTTCTGCCCGGTGGCCGTTTCGAGTCCGGTGAGTCCCCGCTCGAGTGCGCACGCCGCGAGCTGCGCGAAGAAGCTGGCGTCACAGCGGAGCGGTGGCGGCCGCTCGGCTCGTACGCCATCACCCTCGGTTCCAGGGCGCGCGTCCACCTCTTCGAGGCCCGTGACCTCACGCTCGGCCCCCAGGAGCTGACCGAGAACGAAGAAGACTTCAAGCTCATGTGGTGGCCGATGACCGTCGCCCTTCAGGCCGCACACGACGGGCGTTTCCTTCTGCCCGCCGGGCCGTTGGCTCTCCTTTTGGCACACCATCGTCCGGCTGATTGAGGCCTGCGTCGTTGGGGAGCAGGTGAGACAACTCGCACACGAGCTGCGGGAAGAGGGACCATCCCCGCGGGTGCGGGGAGCAGTGGGGTGGCGCCGTCGTGCCGGCCCTCGCCATGGGGCCATCCCCGCGAGTGCGCGGAGCAGGGAAGAGATCATGCCGTGGGACGGCGTGCTGTGGGGACCATGCCCGCGGGTGCGGGGAGCAGCTGCCGACGGCCTTCCGCCCGTTGGCGAGGCGGGGACCATCCCCGCGGGTGCGGGGAGCAGAGGGAAGCGATCGCAGCGGCCAGGGCTGCCACGGGACCATCCCCGCGGGTTGCGGGGAGCAGGGACAGGGTGCATCCGCTGTGGGGACGATGTGGGACCATCCCCGCGGGTGCGGGGAGCAGTCCCGCGAGCCAGAGATCCCGCCCGTCGTGCAGGGACCATCCCCGCGGGTGCGGGGAGCAGCCGATCGGGACTTTCCAGTCCATCTCACGGTCGGGACCATCCCCGCGGGTGCGGGGAGCAGCCTCACACCCTTGCGTAACGAGCATCCACCCGGGGACCATCCCCGCGGGTGCGGGGAGCAGAAGCCGACGGCCTACGAGCTCTTCGGCGTGGAGGGACCATCCCCGCGGGTGCGGGGAGCAGTCCTACGCAGCGTCCAACCCCGAGGGCGACCAGGGACCATCCCCGCGGGTGCGGGGAGCAGTTGACCTCCCGGACGAACTCATCCTTCTCCGCGGGACCATCCCCGCGGGTGCGGGGAGCAGGCAGCCGTCGCGGTCGGGCTGTAGGTGAAGCCGGGACCATCCCCGCGGGTGCGGGGAGCAGCCGTGGTCGGACGGGAGCAGGCCCCACGGGGTGGGACCATCCCCGCGGGTGCGGGGAGCAGACCACCGACGAGGAAGTGGCCGCGTTCGTCGAGGGACCATCCCCGCGGGTGCGGGGAGCAGAGATAGCCGGCGTCGTACTCGGGGCGCGAGTGGGGACCATCCCCGCGGGTGCGGGGAGCAGAGGGACCCGACCAGGGTGACGGCGGCTGCCGCGGGACCATCCCCGCGGGTGCGGGGAGCAGTCCGGGGCGAGTTGGACCACATGATCGTGGCCGGGACCATCCCCGCGGGTGCGGGGAGCAGTGGTGAGTAAATCGGCTACGCTGCGCGTGCGCGGGACCATCCCCGCGGGTGCGGGGAGCAGCCGATCAACCGTTGTTGCTCGGCGCGCTCGTGGGGACCATCCCCGCGGGTGCGGGGAGCAGCGGCGCCGCCGGTGGCCGCGCCACCGGCCGCCGGGACCATCCCCGCGGGTGCGGGGAGCAGACTGTGCGACCTGCGGGTTTACGGCGCAGGGGCCGCGGTTTGCATGAGTTTCACCGAGTCCGGCAGAAGGTGCAGACCGTTCCCCCGAGTGCCTGTTGTGGCAGCCTGGCCAAAGATCCAATCCTAGGCCCATTCCGACGCCGGTGTCCCCTGCTCGGTCTAAACCGGCAGTAGGCACTGCCACGTTTCTCGTATTGGTTTCATGGCTCACTTACGTCCTGTATGCATCTGGCATGACAGGTGAGGGGGGCGTCCCTGCTGGGCTTCATGCCCGGTTGGGCAGGCCGGCGCTGAGCGTATGGGCCAAGCACGAGCGTGATTCCGACCGGTGGCTGCCGTTGTGGCGGCACATGGAGGACAGTGCCGCCGTGGCCGGGCGGTTGTGGGACGAGTGGCTGCCGCTGTCCGTGCGGAAGTTGATCGCCGAGGCGCTGCCTGATGGGGAGGCGGATGCCCGTCAGCTGGTGGTGTGGCTGGCCGGTGTGCACGACATCGGGAAGGCAACGCCTGCGTTCGCCTGTCAGGTTGAGCAGCTGGCGCAGGTCATGCGTGGTCATGGGCTGGAGATGCGCTCGCGACAGGCGATGGGCGCGGACCGGCGGCTCGCGCCGCATGGGCTGGCCGGACAGATGCTGCTGGGGGAGTGGCTGGAGGAGCGGCACGGCTGGACGGTCAAGCAGACTGGGCAGTTCACGGTGGCGGTGGGTGGGCATCACGGGGTGCCGCCGGAACACGGGCAGATCCAGGCGATTGACCGTCATCCCGATCTACTGCGCACACATGGCACGAGCCGGACGCTGTGGAAGCGGGTGCAGGAGGAATTGCTCGACGCCTGCGCGGACGAGTTCGGCGTACGGGAGCGCCTGGCGGCCTGGCGGACGGTGAAGCTGCCGCAGCCGGTGCAGGTGCTGCTTTCTGCGCTGGTCATCGTCTCCGACTGGATCGCCAGCAATCCCGACCTCTTTCCCTACTTCCCTGAGGATGTGCCCCGCGCGGATTCAGAGCGCATCGCGGCCGCCTGGCGCGGACTGGACCTGCCCGGCCCCTGGCGTGCCCAGAAACCGGTGGGGGATGTGCAGGCGCTGTTCGCGTCCCGGTTCGACCTTCCGCCGGGAGCGAAGGTTCGACCGGTGCAGGAGGCGGCTGTCGAACTGGCGCGGGAGATGGACGAGCCGGGGCTGATGGTGATCGAAGCGCCGATGGGGGAGGGGAAGACGGAGGCCGCGCTCGCCGCTGTCGAGGTCCTCGCCGCGCGGTCCGGGGCGGGCGGGGTCTTCTTCGCGTTGCCGACGATGGCCACCGGCAACGCGATGTTCCCTCGCCTGTTGGACTGGCTCGACCGTCTGCCTGCCCCGCAGGGGACTCGCTACTCGGTACTGCTGGCCCATTCCAAGGCTGCTCTCAATGAGGACTTCGTCGATCTCATGGGCCGGAGCCGGCGGGTTGCTGCGGTCGATGTGGACGGAGCCGCGGAGCGTGAGTGGCGGCCGTCGAGCCGCAGCCGTTCGGCTGCGGCTGGACTCGTCGCTCACGCATGGCTTCGAGGGCGTAAGAAGGCCATGCTGTCGTCGTTCGTCACGGGCACGGTCGATCAGCTGCTGTTCGCCGGGCTCAAGAGCCGGCACCTGGCGATGCGTCACCTTGCGATCGCCGGGAAGGTCGTCGTCATCGACGAAGCGCACGCCTACGACGCATACATGAGCGTCTATCTCGACCGCGTGCTGTCGTGGCTGGGTGCCTACCGGGTGCCGGTGGTGGTGCTGTCCGCGACGCTGCCGGCCGGCCGGCGAAGGGAACTGGCCGAGGCGTACGCGGGAAAGGCCACCGGTGAGGCCGCGGCTGCGTTGGAGGCTGTCGCCCGGGCCGACGACTATCCGCTATTGACGGCGGTCACGCCCGGTGGCGCGCCAGTCATGCGGCGTCCTGCGGCCTCGGCTCGCCGCACGGACGTCGAACTGAAGCGACTCGACGACGACGTGGACACCCTCGCCGACCGACTGGAGAAGGAACTCGCCGCAGGCGGCTGTGTCCTGGTCGTACGCAACACCGTGCGCCGCGTCCTTGAAACAGCGGCCACACTGCGGGAGAGGTTCGGGGAAGCGAATGTCACCGTCGCTCACTCGTGTTTCATCGACATCGACCGGGCCGCCAAGGACGCCGACCTCCTCAAACGCTTCGGGCCACCGGGCAAGGCCGACCGTCCGCAGACGGCGCACATCGTCGTCGCCAGCCAGGTCGCCGAGCAGTCCCTGGACGTCGATTTCGACCTGCTGGTCACCGACCTCGCCCCGGTCGACCTCCTGTTGCAGCGCATCGGACGTCTGCACCGGCACCTGCGCGGCGGTGAGGAACAGAGCGACCGGCCCGAGCGTCTGCGCCAGGCACGGTGCCTGGTCACTGGCGTCGACTGGAGCGCCCCCGTGCCCGCGCCGGTACGCGGCTCGCTCGCCGTGTACGGGGCCCATGCGCTGCTGCGCTCCGCTGCCGCCCTGCTGCCGCACCTGGACGGCGGCCCGGAGCGTCCGGTGCGGCTGCCGACGGACATCAGCCCCCTGGTGCAGCGCGCCTACGCCGACGCACTCGATGGCCCGGCCGACTGGGCGCAGGAGCTCCAAGCTGCCCGCGCGTGGCACGAGGAACATCGCGCGGAGCAGGCCGAGCGGGCCTCGACGTTCCGACTGGATGCTGCCGCCCGGCCCGGCCGGCCGCTGTTCGGCTGGGTCGCAGCAGGTGTCGGGGACGCGGACGACACCCGCCAGGGCCGGGCCCAGGTTCGGGACAGCCGCGAGAGCCTGGAGGTCGTGGTCGTGCAGCGGCGCGCCGACGGCACACTGGCCACGGTGCCGTGGCTGGAGCCGGACGGCCGGGGCCGCCCCCGCGCCGGGTTGGCACTGCCCACGGACCAGGTACCGACCGCATTCGCGGCCCGCACCGCGGCAAGCTGCGGACTGCGGCTGCCCATCCAGTTCAGCTACGCCGACGTCATGGACCAGGCGATCGACGAGCTCGAGGAGCTGTATGTGCCTGCCTGGCAGAGCAAGGACAGCCCCTGGCTCGCCGGCCAGCTGATCCTCGCGCTCGACGAGGATTGTCAGACCCACCTGGCAGGCTTCTGCCTCCGCTACAGCCCAAGCGACGGCCTCAAGGTGACCCGCGATGAATGGCAGGAGGACAGCACGGCCCGCTAGCGGATGAGTAAGAAGAAATCCCCGCAGGAGGCGGGGAGCAGCGAAGCCACAAGCCTGGTTACGCCCCTCAGTCTGGGGCCATCCCCGTCTTGACAGGGAGCAATGACCGCATGCTACTCGAGGGACTCTTCCGCGCACGCGGTCTTATCTTCCGTGCCGGGTGCGGCGCGAGGCGGAGAGACGCCTTGTCGGCCTCTTTCCGCCCACCGGATCAAGGGTCGGCCCGTTACAGCACATACCGCACCTGCCAGGGCTGTGGCGACGCCCCACCTGGCGGCTTCATCCGCTGGGCTTGCCAGCGGAAGCCGGCGACCCAGCAAGAGAGCTAACCAAAAGGTGATCACAACAGCTCCTGTCACCAGTATCCACCGAATCCACGCGCTCAACTCGCAACTCCCCTTAGTCTGTTGTGGTAACGGCACGCACTCTAGAGGGTTGGTGGCCTCATGTCGCACGTCTTACTGGAACCTGGTCCATCGCCCCAGGTCCTGGGCACGTTCCGCAACGGTGCACCCGGCGTTGCCACGGTTGCTGGTTCATTGGAAGGACCGTCTGCAAGGGGCAGGCCGAGGGCTGATGGTCTGGGTGCCGTGGGCCCGTCCGTCCGGCGTGGATTGTCAGACCCACCTGGCAGGCTTCTGCCTCCGTTACAGTCCCAGCGACGGTCTTGAGGTGACCCGTGCCTGAAGATGACCACAGCGACAGCGACGGCGTGCTGTCGTTCGACCTCACCGCCCGGCCATGGATTCCGGTTCTGAGGCAGGACGGCAGCCAGGACGAGTTGTCGTTGCGTGAAGTGTTCGAGCAGGCACGCGATCTGCGGCGCATCGTCGGTGACCTGCCCACTCAGGAGTTCGCTCTGATGCGTGTGCTGCTGGCGGTCGCGCACGACGCGCTCGACGGACCGCAAGACATCGATACTTGGGCGGAGTTGTGGGCGGACGAGTACTGCTTTACGCCGGTCGGGGCGTACCTGGACGCGCACCGGGGACGGTTCGACTTGCTCGACGCGCAGGTGCCGTTCTTCCAGACCGCGGGTCTGCGAACCGGGCAGGACGAGGTGTTCACCCTGAACCGGATCGTGGCCGACGTCCCCAACGGCGAGCCGTTTTTCACTGCCCGGATGCCCACCGTTGAGCGGGTCAGCTTCGCCGAGGCGGCCCGCTGGGTCGTGCACGCGCACGCCTACGACACGTCCGGCATCAAGACCGGCGTGGAGGGCGACACGCGAGCCAAGAAGGGCAAGGTCTACCCCCTGGGAGTCGGCTGGGCCGGGAACCTCGGCGGCGTCTTCGTCGAAGGTGGCACCCTGCGCGAGACGCTGCTGCTTAACCTGGTCGCTGCCGACACTCCCAATCTGCAGATCGATGACTCGGACGCGCCGGCGTGGCGCAGGCCGCCGTGCGGTCCGGGCGGTACGGAGCGCGCCCCGGTGGGGGCGCGCGATCTGTACACGTGGCAGACGCGGCGCCTGCGTCTGCACTTCGATGAGAGGGGTGTGCACGGCGTCGTTCTCGGCTACGGGGACCCGCTGGCCGCCCGGGACCGGCAGCACCGGGAGCCGATGACCGCCTGGCGGCGCAGCAGGCCCCAGGAGAAGAAGCTGAAGAAGATTCCGGTCTATCTGCCGCGCGAGCATGCGCCGGAGCGTGCCGCATGGCGCGGGATCGGCGCCCTGCTCATCAACGAGGCCGCCACGGTGCAAGGGGCTGAGCCTGCCGACTACCTGCGGCCGGGCATCCTGGAGTGGGTGGCCCGCCTGGTGACCGAGGGGGAATTGGAGCACGGCTTCTTGGTGCGGGCCCGGATCATCGGCGCCAGTTATGGCACGCAGCAGTCGGTGATCGACGAGGTCGTCGACGACCACGTGGCCATGGCCGTGGTCCTGCTGCACCACCAGGACCGGCGTTACGCCGAGCAGGCCGTCGCCGCTGTCGCTGACGCGGACCTTGCGGTCAACGCGCTCGGTGATCTCGCCACCAACCTCGCCCGCGCGGCCGGCACGGAGAGCGATGGGCCACGCTCCAGCGCCCGTGATGTGGCCTACGGCCTCCTGGAGGCCCCGTACCGCACCTGGCTGGCCCGCCTCGCCGACACTGACGACCCCTACGCGCAGCGCACCGCCTGGCAGCAGCAGGTGCACGAAATCGTCGTCGGGCTCGGTGACCGGTTGATGGCCGCGGCCGGGGACGCGGCCTGGCAGGGCCGGACCGTCCAGCTCAAGCACGGCACCGAGTGGCTGAACTCAGCCCTCGCCGGCAAGTGGTTCCACGCCGCTCTGCGCTCGGGGCTTGGCCGCCCCGACTCCTTCGACCTGCCGCCGGACGCGGACGCATCCCCGGCGCCCGAGATCACCGTGAGGGCACCCGCATGACCACCGCCACTGCACCTGTCACTCCCCGCGTCCGGGTCACCCGGCTCGCCGCCGCCCACATCGCCGCCCTTCAACGGGGCTACCTTGATGATCAGTCTCATGCCGTCGCGGCCCTCGCCCGGCTCCGGCGCGGCGCAGGCCGGCCTGCCGGGCAGCTGCCGGACCTGTGGGCCCTGATCGACACCGGCCCCCTGCACGAAACCCCCGACGGCGCTCGGACCCTGAGCGAAAGCGAACTGGTGCGGGCCGAGGACGCCCTCCACGTCGCCCTCACGCTGTACGCGCTGCACCAGCAGTCCCGCCGTACCGGCATGTACCAGGCCGACCGGCCGGACCGCCGCCGGGGCCTGGGAGCCGCGGTGCGCCGCATGATGAAGCCCGGCGAGATCGACGAGGCCGTGCACAAGCGCCTCGTCCGCGCTGGCACCGCACCCGACCTCGCGGTCCTCGCTCAGCGGCTGCGAGACATCGTCGTCCTGCTGCGCCGCGAGGACCTCGAACTCGACCACGCGCTGCTGGCCGGCCAGCTCTACACCTGGCAGCGGCCGGGCGGCGCGGACGTCGTCCGCAGGGAGTGGGGCCGTTCCTTCCACGCCTGGCACGACAAGCCCAGCACCAACGATCCGGCCCCCGCCGGCACGCCCGGCGACTCCAACACCACCAGCACCACGGACCCTGACAAGGACGCCTCGTGAACCGCATCTTCCTCGACGTGCACGCCCTGCAGACCGTTCCGCCCAGCAACCTCAACCGCGACGACACCGGGGCCCCCAAGAGCGCCGTCTACGGGGGAGTGCCGCGCGCCCGCGTCTCCAGCCAGGCCTGGAAGCGGGCCACCCGCACCTACTTCAAGAACCAGCAGCTGCTGGATCCGAGTGAGCTCGGCGTGCGGACCAAGAAGATCGTGGAGGCGGTTGCAGCCCGGATCACCGCCCTCGATTCCACCCTCACTGGTGAGAACACGCTGCGGATCGCGGACGAGATCGTCAAGGCCGCCGGACTGAAGACCGAGGTTCCCAAGCGCAAGGCCAATGCTGGCAAGGACGGCGAGCCCGAACCGGCACCCCAGTCCAAGTACCTGGTATTCCTCAGCACCCGCCAGCTCGACGGCTTGGCCCGCCTCGCCGTCGAGGGCGCCGCCGACATCACTGCCTTCCTGAAGGACAAGGACAACAAGGGCCGGGCGAAGCAGATCGCGGACACCCTCCACTCCGTCGACATCGCCCTGTTCGGCCGCATGGTGGCCGACGACGCCGACATCAACGTCGACGCCGCCGTTCAGGTCGCTCACGCCATCAGCGTCCACCGCGTGGACAACGAGTCCGACTACTACACCGCCGTCGACGACGAGAACACCGATGCAGAGACCGGCGCCGGCATGATCGGCACCGTCGACTTCAACTCCGCCACCCTCTACCGCTACGCCGCCCTCGGCGTCCACCAGCTCGCCGCCAACCTCGGGCAGGGCCTGCGCGAGGAGGAGCCGCGCACCGATCCGGTCCGCCGGGCCGTGGAGGCCTTCGTCCACGGCTTCATCGCCTCCCTGCCCACCGGCAAGATCAACACCTTCGGGCACCACACCTTGCCCGACGCCGTGATCGTCAAGCTGCGCACCACCCGGCCCGTCAGCTTCGTCGCCGCCTTCGAGGATCCGGTACGTGGCGAAAACGGCGGCTATGTCCGGGAGGCCTCCGAGCGCCTGGCCGAGTACATCCCCGACATCGAGCGTGCCTACGGCGACGAAGACACTTTCACCTGGGTGTTGCGCGTCGGCCCCAACACCCTCAAGCTCGCCGGGATCGGCACTGAGGCGGACAACCTCGGCGAACTCGTCGCCGCCGTCGGCCAGGCCGTCTCCGAGCGCCTGGAGAAGCCCGCATGAGCGTGCTGACCCTGCGGCTCGCCGGCCCCCTGCAGTCCTGGGGGGCCTCGTCCCGCTTCGCCCGCCGCACCACCGAGTCCGCCCCCACCAAAAGCGGCGTCATCGGCATGCTCGCCGCCGCAGCCGGCATCGAACGCGGCGACGACCACCGACTCACACCGCTGGCAGCCCTGAGGTTCGGCGTCCGCATCGACCAGCCCGGCACCCGCCTGCGGGACTTCCACACGGCCCACCACGGCGTCACCGGCAAAGCCATGCCGCTGTCGGAACGCTTCTACCTCGCCGACGCCGTGTTCGTCGCCGCCCTCGAAGGCGATCATCGGCTGCTCGCCCAGCTGCACGCAGCGCTGCGCACCCCGGTGTACGCGGCCTTCCTCGGCCGCCGCTCCTGCCCGCCCTCCCTGCCCATCGAGCTCGGCCTGTACGACCGCGGCAGTCTCAAGGACGCACTGCAGGAAGAGCCGTGGCAGGCATCGCTGTGGTACCGCAAACAACACCGCAGTCAGGGCGAGGTCGAACTGACCGTGCTGCGCGAAGCGGACGACCACGAACAGCACACCGCGGACACCCTGCGCGATCAGCCGCTCAGCTTCGCCGCCGAGCACCGGCGCCACGCCATGCGCGCCCAGGTCA
This sequence comes from Streptomyces sp. NPDC003697, assembly GCF_053587115.1. NCBI lineage: Bacteria > Bacillati > Actinomycetota > Actinomycetes > Kitasatosporales > Streptomycetaceae > Streptomyces > Streptomyces sp. NPDC003697. Next base: position 56,933 of record NZ_JBSFNN010000014.1, on the reverse strand, counting down.
GCGACAGCGTGCGCATCCCCAACCCGTCCGCCCGGCAACTGCCCCGGCACGACCCGTTCGACGCCCTGGACGAAGAGAGCGCCTGATGTTCCTCACCCGCTTCCGCGTGAACACCGCGCGGCCCGGTGCCCGCCGCCTGCTGTCCTCACCGCAGGCCATGCACGCAGCCGTCATGTCGTCCTTTCCGACGCTGCTGCCCACCGCCACGCCCCCGGCAGACGGTCCGCGTGTGCTGTGGCGGCTGGACCACACCACGCGCGCCGAGGTCATGCTCTACATTGTCAGTCCCGACCGGCCCGACCTCACGCACCTCGTCGAACAAGCCGGCTGGCCCGCCGCAGCCGCCGCCAACCCGGCCGAGCCGGGGTGGCAGAGCCGCCCCTACGGTCCATTCCTCGACCGGCTCAGCACCGGCGACCGATGGGCGTTTCGCCTCACCGCCAACCCCATCCATCACATCCGCCGCAAGGACGACGAACCAACCAAGCGCACCGCTCATCTCACTCCGGTGCACCAGATGGGCTGGCTCCTGAAGCGCCAGGAAACCTGCGGGTTCCGCGTACTGGAAAAAGCAGACGACGAGCGATTGCTTCCCGGCGGCACCACGCACACCAAGCAACCCCACCACGGCGACCGGTACGAACTCACCGTCCGCGACAAGCGCTCCGTGGCCTTCAACAAGTCCCGCAGCACCAACACCCTGGTCGCCCGCCGCACACCGCCGGTCAGCCTGGTCACCGTCACCTTCGACGGTCGCCTGGAGATCACCGACCCGCAACTGCTACGCCGCGCCCTCACCCAAGGGATCGGCAAGGCCAAGGCATACGGCTGTGGTCTGCTCACCCTGGCACCGCTCGGCACGGCAGGGTGAGACGGTGACCGCAGTCTCTCAGCGCGTCGCGCTCACCCCGCGCCAACTCACCCGCACCAGCGAACGGCTGTCCTTCGTCTACCTCGAGCGCTGCACCGTGCACCGGGACGCCAACGCGATCACCGCGGAGGACGCCGACGGCACCACCCACATCCCCTCGGCGACCATCGGCACCCTCCTCCTCGGACCCGGCACCCGCATCACCCACCAGGCGATGAGCGTCCTCGGCGAAACCGGCGCCACGGTCTGCTGGGTGGGCGAGCAGGGCGTGCGCTACTACGCCGGCGGTCGCGCCCTGACCCGCTCCTCCGCCCTCGCCGAAGCACAAGCCGTGCAGTGGGCCAATACCCGCAGCCGGCTCGCGGTCGCCCGCGCGATGTACCGCCTGCGCTTTCCCGACGAAGACCCCGCCGGCCTCACCCGCCAGGAACTCCTCGGCCGTGAAGGACGCCGCGTCAAGGACTGCTATCGCGCCCAGTCCGCCCGCACCGGCGTCCCCTGGCGCGGCCGCCGCTACACCCCCGGAGACTTCACCAGCGGCGATCCGGTCAACCAGGCCATCACCGCCGCCGCTCAGTGCATGTACGGCATCGCCCATGCCGTTGTCGCCTCCCTCGGCTGCAGCCCGGCCCTCGGCTTCGTCCACTCGGGGCATGAACTGTCCTTCGTCCTCGACATCGCCGACCTGTACAAAACCGAGATCGGCATCCCCATCGCCTTCGACGTCGCCGCACAGGACGAAGAAGACACCGGCCCGCGTACCCGCCGGGCGCTACGCGACCGCATCAACGAAACCTCGCTGCTTGACCGTTGCGTGCGCGACATCAAACGTCTTCTGCTGCCCGAGGCATCCGCAGCCACTACCGCGGACGAGGACCACGACATCGTCACGCTGCAAAGCGACCGCGGTCACCAGGTCGCCGCTGGCCGCAACTACGGAGATACCGAAGACGAGTACGACGTGGAGACAACCTGGTGACCGTCATCGTTCTCACCAACTGCCCAGCCGGCCTGCGCGGATTTCTCACCCGCTGGCTGCTCGAAATCTCCGCTGGCGTCTTCATCGGCAACCCGTCCGCACGCATCCGCGACCTGCTGTGGGACGAGGTGCGTCAGTACGCCAATCAGGGCCGCGCTCTCCTCGCCCACAGCACGAACAACGAGCAGGGCTTCACCTTCCGCACCCACGACCATGCCTGGCACCCGGTCGACCACGAAGGTCTGACCTTGATCCGCCGCCCGAGCACCGAGAGCGCGTCCCCCGCGCTGAAAAAGGGCTGGAGCAACACGTCCAAGCGACGCAGGTATGGAAGCCGCTGAAGTGGCGCGTATACGCCTTACGCGTGGATTGCCGGAATCCGAGAAACTAAGTCGGAACAGCCTGCTGCCGTGACAAAGCCGCAGGTAGCGAAGAGTGCTCCCCGCACCCGCGGGGATGGTCCCTCGACCGTCGCATGGTCGTCAAGCGACTCCGAGTGCTCCCCGCACCCGCGGGGATGGTCCCGTGTTCATCGCCTGCGCGGCGATGACGGCGCTGTGCTCCCCGCACCCGCGGGGATGGTCCCTCGGCGCGTCAAATCGGCCCGGTATGGTGCTTGTGCTCCCCGCACCCGCGGGGATGGTCCCTATCAGACCGGAATTAAGGGCCGACAACGCACGTGCTCCCCGCACCCGCGGGGATGGTCCCACCTGCGGCCACGACTAGGGTGCGAGCGTCCGGTGCTCCCCGCACCCGCGGGGATGGTCCCACCGAAGGCTTCGGCACCTGGCTCCAGCGACGGTGCTCCCCGCACCCGCGGGGATGGTCCCTCCACGTCGTACAGGGCGGTCGAGGACGGGTCGTGCTCCCCGCACCCGCGGGGATGGTCCCGGGGCCAAGGGCAGAACGTGGCGCGACGTGCTGTGCTCCCCGCACCCGCGGGGATGGTCCCCCGAGGCCGTCGCATCGCGCGCAGGACGGCGAGTGCTCCCCGCACCCGCGGGGATGGTCCCGCGTCACGCTCCTGCTCGAAGTCCCCCAGCTCGTGCTCCCCGCACCCGCGGGGATGGTCCCGCCCCCGGCATCCCCCCGCCGGGGGCGTTCGTGTGCTCCCCGCACCCGCGGGGATGGTCCCCAGACCGACGCGGCGCCCTCCGGGCCGTACTTGTGCTCCCCGCACCCGCGGGGATGGTCCCGGCGAGACCCGCAGTCGGCGGACGGCCCGCCAGTGCTCCCCGCACCCGCGGGGATGGTCCCACCTGGGCGCCGATCGCCGGGTACTCACTGAAGTGCTCCCCGCACCCGCGGGGATGGTCCCGGCGTTTACGTGGAGGACTACTGCCACGATTTGTGCTCCCCGCACCCGCGGGGATGGTCCCCCCGCACGTACGCCGACACGCTCGAAGCGCTGGTGCTCCCCGCACCCGCGGGGATGGTCCCGAGACGTGCTCGCCCTGCTCCCACCGGAACCGGTGCTCCCCGCACCCGCGGGGATGGTCCCGTCGCGTCGACGTCGCTCAGCTTGATCGGATTGTGCTCCCCGCACCCGCGGGGATGGTCCCGTCGCGTCGACGTCGCTCAGCTTGATCGGATTGTGCTCCCCGCACCCGCGGGGATGGTCCCGATGTGCGTCTGCCGTCGGTGTGGGAGGCGGCGTGCTCCCCGCACCCGCGGGGATGGTCCCCAGAACCGGCGGCTTCGGCTCGGCGGGTTGCGGTGCTCCCCGCACCCGCGGGGATGGTCCCCGCGACATGCCCGTGCGGAAGATCCGCAAGCAGTGCTCCCCGCACCCGCGGGGATGGTCCCTTGTCATCCGCCACGACCGCGGACAAGTCCTTGTGCTCCCCGCACCCGCGGGGATGGTCCCGGGGTCATAAGGGCCCGGGGCACGCTGATGGAGTGCTCCCCGCACCCGCGGGGATGGTCCCGCGGGCCGCGTGTCCATGTGGGTTGCCGACGAGTGCTCCCCGCACCCGCGGGGATGGTCCCTCCCCCGCGTCGACCCATCGCAGGATCGTCCGGTGCTCCCCGCACCCGCGGGGATGGTCCCCCGTCGCGGATGTCAGGTGCTATACCCGACCGGTGCTCCCCGCACCCGCGGGGATGGTCCTCCACCCCGCCGGGGCCTGCCGCCGGTGACCGTGCGCTCCCCGCACCCGCGGGGATGGTCCCGACGTCGCGTCCGGTGGTGGCGGGCAGGTCGGGCGCTCCCCGCACCCGCGGGGATGGTCCCCCGAAGATCACGGCCGCCATCAAGAAGGGCGGGCGCTCCCCGCACCCGCGGGGATGGTCCCGCCGTGCTGCGGTTCTGCCTGAAGGTCATGAAGCGCTCCCCGCACCCGCGGGGATGGTCCCGGCACGGGGGGGGGGGAGGTGCCGTTCCAGATGTGAGCGCTCCCCGCACCCGCGGGGATGGTCCCGAAACGTGCTCGCCCTGCTCCCACCGGAAGCGGCGCTCCCCGCACCCGCGGGGATGGTCCCTCGGGCCGCGGCGCCGGGACGGCCGGCGCCTGGCGCTCCCCGCACCCGCGGGGATGGTCCCGGTGAGCCAGTCGGCGAGCGGGTTGTCAGGGCGCGCTCCCCGCACCCGCGGGGATGGTCCCCCCCGCAACTGGCTGCGGGTGGTGGAAGTGCTGCGCTCCCCGCACCCGCGGGGATGGTCCCACGCTGTCCGCGGTCCTCGGCCTCATCGTCAGGTGCTCCCCGCACCCGCGGGGATGGTCCCCAGAACGCGCTCCGGTCCGGCGCCGGGCTCGCGTGCTCCCCGCACCCGCGGGGATGGTCCCGCCCCGGGCACTTGATCACGAGAGAGCTGGAGGTGCTCCCCGCACCCGCGGGGATGGTCCCGGACTTCGAGCGGGAGTCGGCCGGGTAGAACTGTGCTCCCCGCACCCGCGGGGATGGTCCCTCCTGCGTGGTCGGTTCGGTCGGCATCGGTCCGTGCTCCCCGCACCCGCGGGGATGGTCCCCACGTCGGCATCGTCACCGAGATCCCGTCCACGTGCTCCCCGCACCCGCGGGGATGGTCCCATCTGGGACACTGCGATGCCGCTCCTGGTGGAGTGCTCCCTGCACCCGCGGGGATGGTCCCGCCACCCCGAGTGGGCGCGGCTGTTCGAAACCGTGCTCCCCGCACCCGCGGGGATGGTCCCGCGATGATCACCGACCTGCGGAAGGTCGCCAAGTGCTCCCCGCACCCGCGGGGATGGTCCCGCAACCAAGGACGACATCCGGGCCCGCATGGAGTGCTCCCCGCGCCCGCAGGGATGGTCCCGCGTTCCTTGATCGCGTCCTGGCGACGTGCTCCCCGTGCCCCGTCACAGTGCTGAGCCCCCGGCGGGTTTCCCGACGGAGCGGGAGAGCCCGCCAGGGGCTCCCCGGCGATTCAGTGAGGTTCCGTCAGACCCCCGGCGGCACCCGGGAAGGCCGGCCCGCGCCGCGGGTCAGGGCGTAGCCGCCGACGCCCGCGAGTGCGGCGAGCACTCCGCCGAGCGCGGTCCACACCCACCGGTCGGACCACCAGCCGGAGGACCAGCCGTCGTCGGGTTCCACGGCCGACAGCACGGCCGACTTCGCCGAGCCGTCCGATGCCGCCGAGCCGTCCCCGTCCCGGGACGTCATCGCGACGCCCGGCACCAGCGGCTCGGCCAGGGAGCCGTCCACCGCGGCCGCGCCGCCGACGTCCACGGAGTCGGCCCGGACCTCGGCCCTGACCGGCAGGCCCAGGTCGGACGACGCCAGGCCGACCACTGTCAGGCGTATGTAGTACGTGCCCGGCAGTGGGTCGTTGGCCCACGGCTCCGACCAGGCGCGGACCGTGCGCAGGACGCAGGCCAGCTCCACCGACGCGGTGCCGCGGGCGGCGGTGCGCGTCTGGGCGCCGTACTGGCAGGCCTGCCGGCGCCGCAGCCCGTCGTACACGTCGATCTGCCAGGTCTGGCCGGCGTGGGACTCCGGCAGCTTGACCGTCGCCCGCACGGTGGGGCGCTGCCCCGCGTCCGCCGGGAAGGACCAGTACAGGTAGTCACCGGTCGAGCCGTCCGCGGTGGCCGTCTGGCCCTGATCCAGCTCGGTCGCCGTGCGGAAGGACGTGCCCGCCTGCGTGGGCGCACCGCCGTCCCCCGACGGACTCGCGGACGGGGAGGAGTCGGCCGTCGCGGGCCCCGCGGCCAGCCCGAGCGTCAGCAGCGCGACGCTCAACGCACGTGTGATACGCATCAGTTCGTCCTCCAGACCGCGACCCGCCAGCGTGACAGCCAGCCCCACAGCAGACCCGCGACGAAGCCGGCCAGCACCAGCACGCCGAGCAGCCACCAGCCGCGCCCGAGTCCAAAAGCGGCGACGTCGTCCGCCTGGTCGGGCCCGTCGACCACGTCGACGGTGAGCTCCAGCGGCAGACCCGGCGCGGCCTTCACCCCGGCGGCCGCCGAGAAGGAGTGGGTGACCTGCAGGCAGACGGCCTCGGCCGCGGGCTTGTCGGTGTCCGCGTCCTCCTGCTCGGGCTTGGGGTAGCGCAGGCCCGTGGAGACGGCGTCCGTGCGGCCGTTGCCCGCGGCCTCACCGCGCACGATCTCCCGGCCGTGCACCGTGACGGCGCGCAGCAGCACGCCGTGGCCCGGGTTGACGGCCCGGTCCGCGGCGACGCTCACCGACGCGCGCAGTTCCTGGCCGGGCAGCACCTCCACCCGGTACCAGCGCTGCTGCCCGAACTCCTCACGGTCGGTGTACAGGCCTGACTCCAGCCGCGGTGCCTTCGCGCACTCGGACGCGCCGTTCGTGGCCACCGGTGTCACCACCGGGTCGGCGGCCCGGTCGACCAACTGGCCGACGCGGTCGGTCAGTTCCTCCTTGTGGCGCACGGAGGTGTAGGTGCCTCCGGTGGCGTCCGCGATGCAGCTGAGCTGGTCGCGGGTCTTGGCGTCCGGTACCAGGCCGAGGGTGTCGATGGTCAGGCCGATGCCCTTGGCCGCGATCTCCCGGGCCACCTCGCACGGGTCCAGCGGCTGGCAGGTGTCCTCGCCGTCGCTGATCAGGACGATGCGGCGGGTGCCGTCGCCGCCGTCGAGGTCCCCGGCCGCCTTCAGCAGCGTGGGCCCGATCGGCGTCCAGCCCGTCGGTGCCAGCGTCGCGACCGCCGTCTTCGCCTCGGTCCGGTTCAGCGGACCGACGGGGTAGAGCTGCTCGGTGTCCTTGCAGCCCGTCTGACGGTCGTTGCCGCGGTAGTTGGCGCCGAGGGTGCGGATGCCGAGCTGGACCTCCTCGGGCGTCGCGTCGAGTACCTCGTTGAACGCCTGCTTCGCCGCCGCCATCCGCGTGCCGCCGTCGATGTCCCGCGTGCGCATGGAGCCGCTGACGTCGAGGACGAGCTCGACCTTGGGGGCGGCGCGGCCGTCCGGCTCGTCGGCGGCCGCCGTCGCGGGGAAGGCCGTCCCGGCCGTCAGGGCGGCGAGCAGAGCACAGACCCCTGCCGCCAGCCGTTGTCTTGTGATCATCGGCGGATCTTATTGATCGGGAGGGCCGGTCTCCAAAACGAGCGGGTTCGGCAGTACGGCCCACAGGTCACCGGGAGTTGCGGGCGACAGCCTCATCAGTGTCAGCGCCTTCGCGGGCAGCGGCTCCTCGCACAGCGCCACCAGGTCGGCGGTGCGCGGCAGCGCCCGTACGGCCGTCTCCAGGGCCGCCCGCAGCGCCGTGCCGGAGCCCGCCGCGCCCGCCAGCGCGCCCGCCACCAGCGACCCGAACAGCTTGCGCCGCAGGGCCACCGGATCGTCTGTGAGGATCCGGTCCGGCAGCCCGGGGGCGTGGACGCCGTGCCGGGCGAGGCGGGCGGGGCTGACCCGGACGTCCGCCAGGTCGCGGTAGACCAGGCGCAGGGGGGCGCCCGAGGCGGACAGCACCACCAGCAGGTTCTGTCCGTGCGCCTCCAGGGCCACCCCCAGCTCCAGCAGCCGCAGCCCGGCCGTGAGTGCCAGACGGGCGAAGTCGCCCAGCCACCCGGGTCGTTCGGGCAGGCCCGTGGCGGGCAGGGCGGCCACCGGCAGCACGTGCTCCCCGGGGCCCGCGTACCGTCCCGGCGGCTCCCGCCACAGCGCCGCCAGGTCGGGGGAGTGGGCGGTGGCCGCACCGAGGGTGCGGGTGAAGTGCAGCAGGCCGTCCGTGCGGGCGCCCAGCGCCTCCGTGAACGCCGAGAGGTCCGCCGATGCGGCGACCGACGACACGGAGATGTCCCGCACGGACGATGTCAGCCGGGCGGTGAGCGCGGTCTTGACGTGCGGCCCGCCGGGCACGGCCAGGGTGCGCAGCGACATCAGCGGATGCGCCGTGATCGTGCCGCCGTCGCACCGCCGCTTCAGCACGTGCTCGGCCTGCCAGGGGTGCACCGGCAGCAACAGGTCTCGCCCGTCGCGCAGTTCGTCCGGCCACGCACCGACGACCAGGCACTCCTCGACGGGCACCGGCAGCAGGCCCAGCCGCACCAGCGGCCGGTGCTCGGGCGCGTAGGCGAGCTGCTCGGCCACCGAGAAACCCGGCCGGGAGCGGCAGTTGGGGTGGAAGGGGTGGCCGTCGACCACCCGCTGCTCCCACTGCCAGTCCTCCTCCGGCCACTTCCGCGGGTGCTCCCGCTGGGCCGCGCGCGACAGCGCCATCGAGGCCGTGCTGTGCCCGAGTTCGGCGGCGAAGGACGCCCGGTGCGGCGCCGGCAGCGCGTCCATCAGGTGCGCCGGGTCGTCGTACGGCACGCCGTCGAGGTCCACGGCGGTCACCTGGGCGCCGGTGGCATAGGGGTCCGCCGCCGGACCGTGCAGCCGGCGGCCGTCGGCCAGCCGCAGCACCAGCCCGTCCCGCGTGCGCTCGCGGCCGGCGACCCACGGCAGCGGCTCGTGCGCCAGGGCCCGCCACAGCCGGGACAGCACGGCGGCCCGGGCACCGGGCAGCGCCGCCGCGTACCGTGGCACGAGGCCGGCGCGCTCGGCGGCCAGTTCTGCGGCGACCTCGGCCTCGGCGGTGGGGGTTCGGTACACGGTCGGGCTCCTCGGGTCCGGGTCGGGCGCCACGGTAACGGGCACGGACCGACATACTGATCACTTTCGCACCGTGCGGACGTAGGGATCGAATGGAACGCGTGCAGCTCACCGCCCCCGGCGACGACGTCGGACAGCGCGCCGACGCCTACGCGGCGGCTCCCCTGCTGAACTGCCTGATCCGGGAGGTGGCGCGGCCGCACGCCGCCCCGGGCACGCGCCGCGTCTACCGGCTGCCGGGCAGCGGCCGGCTGCTGCGCGTGCGCGACGGGCGGCGGCCCGCCGAGCCCGAGGCGTACACGCCGGGCGGCTGGCGCCGCGTCGGCCACGCGGAACTGGTGAAGCTGGTGGCCGAGGAGCTGCGCCGGCACACGGGCCTGTCCAACTACGAACTGCCCGCGGAGATGACCGACAGCCGGGACGCCGTGGCCGCCCTGCTCACCGCGCGCGCCCGGGCCGTCCCGCCCGACGACCCGTACCTGCGTTCGGAGCAGTCCCTCGTCACCGGCCATCCCCACCACCCGGCGCCCAAGGCCCGCGGGGGCGGCCCCGTCGCCGCCTGGCTGCCGTACGCGCCCGAGGCGCACGCCCGTTTCCCGCTGGTGCTGCTCGGGGTGCGCGAGGACGCGGTCGTCGAGGAGGGCGACACCTCCGCGCTCGACGCCCTCGGCCAGGCACCGCCCGGCTACCGGCTGCTGCCCGCCCACCCCTGGCAGCTCGACCTCGCCGCACCGGAGCTGGCCGCCGCCTTCGCCGACCGCCGGCTGCTGCGGCTGGGCACGACCGCCTGCGACGTCTGGCCGACGGCGGCGGTCCGTACCGTCCACGCCCCCGAGCGTGACCTGTTCCTGAAGTTCAGCCTCGACGTGCGGATCACCAACGACGTCCGGCGGCTGTGGCGCCGCGACCTGGTGCGGCTGCGCCGCACCGACACCGCGGTCACGCGGGCCTTCGCGGCGGCGGGCGGCCCGGCCGCCTGGTTGAGCGACCGCGGTCACCGCACCGCCGCGTTCGCCTTCGAGGCGCTCGCCGTCGTCGTCCGCGACGGGCTGCGCGGCCACGTCCTGCCCGGCGCGACCCCGCTGCTCGCCGCGGCCCTCGTCGAGGGCTTCGACGGCAACCCGCTCGACGGCCCGGCGGATCCGGCGGTGTGGTGGGAGGCGTACCTGCGCCAGGTGGTGCCCCCGGTGCTCGGGGTGTTCGCCCGGCACGGTGTCGTCGTGGAGGCCCACCTGCAGAACTCTCTGGTCGCCGTGGACGGCGCCGGCGTGCCCGTGCAGGCGCTGTTCCGCGACGCGGAGGGGGTGAAACTGGTGCCGGAGGTGTCCCGCGCCGTCGGCTGGGAACGGCTGGTGTACTGCCTCGTCGTCAACCACCTCGCCGAGGTCGCCGGGGCCCTCGCCGAGCGGCACCCGGGCCTCGACCCCTGGTCGGCGGCCCGCCGCGAACTCGTCCGGCACGACCTGCCCGAGATCGCCGCCCTGCTCGCCTCGCCCACCCTGCCCGGCAAGACCAACCTCCTGCTGCGGTGGACCGGTGCCGACGGCGCCGACGCCCGCTACCTGCCCCTGCCCAATCCCCTGGCCGGTGCTCGGTGGCCGGCGCCGTGAATCCTTCCGCGGACGGGCACGGTGGGCGGCCGGTGCGGGAGGCCATCTGGAGAGGGAAAACGCAACATCGACGTCGCCCGCGCAGGCGGCTACCTTCACCTGGTCCTCGGCGATCGCCCACGGTCGCACAGGAGTTCCTTCGGGCTGAGCGATCCGCGACGGGATGAGTCGGTCACGTCGCACGCGTCCTCGCCCCCGGGCGTGAGCCACCGAACCGGGTCCACGCCAGGCACCCCCGACCAGGGAGAGACGCATGCCCCGTCTTGCGCTGTACACGTTCGGCGTCCTGACGTCACCCCTCGCCGATCCCGCACCTCTGACGCGTGAGTTCTACGACATGGGCGAGGCCGTCTACCGGAAGATCAGCCGGCACCCCGGGTACCTCGCGCGTGCCGAAGCGGCGGACGGTGACCGGGGCGTGCTCTTCGGGGCGGACTGGGGTGCGTGGGGAGAGTTCGCCGTACCGGCCTGGTACGGCAAGGGCCGTACGGCGGAAACCACCGCCCTGGCCGCGACCCTCTCACTCTGGACCGACCTGCGCCCCGCCGTCGACGCCGTCTACACCGGTGTGCACCGTGCGGCGCTGAACAGGCGTCACGACTGGTTCGAGAGGGCGGAGCACCCGAACCACGTGATCTGGTGGGTCTCCGACGGCGTGACACCCACCTGGCAGGACGGGGTCTCCAGGCTGGAACACCTCCACGACCACGGCTCCGCGCCGCACGCCTTCACCTTCCACCACGCCTTCACCTTCCACCACTCCTTCGCCCCGGATGGAACTCCGGCCAGGGCCAAGGACTCCGGGCGGAAGAGCGACCGGGTCCGATGACGCGGTGGGCGGATCAGGCCGGGCCCGCGGGGTCCGGCACGGCACGGGGCCCCGTGCGCGGGGGGCCGCCCACCACCGCCTTGCAGGCCAGTCCGCGTGTGTCCGGCGCGGGCCCGGTCCGCCGTGGCGTGCCGGGCCCCGCGTCCCCGGCATGATCCGCCGGACGGGCCTCAGGTGGGCGGGAGCCCGGAGTCCAGGCCGTGGACGGTGGTCAGGTCGGCCAGTCCGGAGATCGTGAGGACCGGGGCCAGCAGCGGGGTGGCGATCAGCTGGAGGCGGTCGGCGTGGGCGAACAGCACACTCAGGCCTGCGCTGTCGAGGTACTCGACGGCGGTCAGGTCCAGGACGAGGGGACCCGCGGTGGTGTCGAGGGCGTCGGCAAGGGATCTGATGTTGCTCATGTCGATCTCACCGGTGACGGCGAGGTGATGGGTGCCGTCCGGGTACCTGCCGGGGGTGAGGGTGAGCGGAGTGGTCATCAGGCGATCCTCGTGTGCATGTCGACGGTGGTACCGGTGCTGCCAGGCGTGATGGTGACGTGCTGCATCAGAGAGCGCATCAGGGTGACGCCGCGGCCGCGGTGGGCGTTGAGCTCGGGCTGCGGGGTCTTCCAGCGGCCGGTGTCGCTGACGGTGAGACGCAGGTTGTGGACGAAGGCCTCGGCACGCAGGCGGACGGTGTCGCCGGGAGCGTCACGGTGGCCGTGCTCGATGGCGTTGGCACACGCCTCCCCGGCGGCGACCAGGACGTTCTGCACGGTGTGCGGGGGCAGTTCGCACTGGTCGAGCCAGCTGCGCAGGGCCTTGCGGACCGGGGCGAGCTGGGAGGTCTCGGCGGGGAAGGTCACCTCCAGGGGCGCCGGGTGGCGGTACAGCAGAAGGGCGACGTCGTCGTCGTAGCCGTCGGCGGGCGCGAGCCGGGTCATGACCTCGCTGGCCAGGACGTCGACGGCGGTGTCGCGGCCGTCCTGCACGGCCTCGCTGGCCTGGTCGATGCCCGCAGTCAGCGGGCGGCGCCGGCGTTCCACGAGGCCGTCGGTGTACAGCAGGAGGGTGGCGCGCGCCGGCATCACGCACTCGGCCTCGGGCCGCCTCCTGCCCGGACGGACCGCGAGGGGGATGGAACGCGCGTCCTCCAGCAGACGGGTGGCGCCGTCGGGCTGGGTGAGGATGCCCGGCGGGTGCCCGGCGCTGGAGTACGTCAGCCGGCCCGTCGCCGGGTCCAGGACGCCGCAGAAGACGGTGGTGCACATCGCGCCGGGGATCGTGGCGGCGAAGTGGTCCAGCGCCATCAGCGTCTGCGCGGGGCTCGCGTCCTGCAGCAGCAGGGCGCGACAGGCACTGCGCAGCTGCCCCATGACCGAGGCCGCTTCCAGGCCGCGGCCGACGCAGTCGCCGACGACGATGCCGATCCGGCCGTCGGGCAGGCTCACGGTGTCGTACCAGTCACCGCCGACCTCCAGCGGCTGGGTGGCGGGCTCGTAGCGGACGGCGAACCCGTCGGGCAGGTTGGACGGCCCGAGGATGGCGCGCTGCAGTGCGATGGCGGTCTCGCGCTGCTGGTCGATCTGGTGGGCGCGGGTCAGGCCCTGCGCGAGGTGGCCGGCCAGCAGCGACAGCAGCAGCTGGTCCTCCTCGGTGAACGGCCGGTGCTCACCCAGGTCGATCCACACCACCATCGGCCCGTCGGGATGCTCGATGGCGATCCCGGCCCCCGTGTGGCCGGGCACCGCCGTCAGCGGCGGCCGCCGGCGCACCTCGCCGATCGCGTCGCGCTGCTCGCCGGGCAGGTCCTGCCAGAGCGAGCCGTCGGTGGCCGTCACGGACGGCTCCTGACCGCCCTGGTGGACGGCGGCGAGCACGCACCGGGCGCGCCACAGGTTCCTCAGCTCGTCGAGGGCGCCGGAGAGGGCGTCGGGCAGGCTTGCGGCCTGAGACAGCCGGGTGCTGAGCGCGGCCAGGGCGGTCTCGCGCTGGATGGCGTAGTGCTCGGCGGTGACGTCGCGGAAGGTGCCGACGGTGACGCGGCGCCCGGTGTCGGGGTCCTGGGCGTGGGCGAAGGTGGCGGTCACCCACCGGCGGCGCCCGCTGCGGTGGGTGATGGGGATGGTGCAGGAGCCCCGGCGGTCGCCCAGGAGCCGGTCGAAGGCCTCGGCGACCTGCCGGTGCGCCTCGGGGTCCGTCTCGGCGTCCGGCCACCAGGGCTGGACGGGAGCGTAGGGCAGGCCCTCGGGACCGTAGCCGAGGATCTCGGTGAACGCGTTGTTGATCTCGACGACGGCGCCGTCCTCGTCGCAGACGAAGAAGGCCTCCTGCATCGACTCCACCAGCGCGCTGCGCCAGCGGGCGTGGTGGGCGCGCAGCCGGGCCAGCTTGATGTTGGCCTCCACCCGGGCGAGGAGTTCGGCGGCGGCGAACGGCTTGACCAGGTAGTCGTCGGCGCCGGCCTGCAGGCCCTCGATGGAGGCCTCCTGCCCGGCCCGGGCGGACAGCAGCAGCACGGGCAGTGCGGCGGTGCGGGCGTCGCCGCGCAGGGCGGTCACCAGGTGCAGGCCGTCCATGCGGGGCATCATGACGTCGCTGACGAGCAGCTCGGGGGGATTGCGGCGGACGGCCTCCAGCGCCTCCTGCCCGTCGGTGACCGCCTCGACCTGGTAGCCGGCACCCCCCAGCAGGCGGGTGAGGTACTCGCGCATGTCCGTGTTGTCGTCGGCGACCAGCAGCCGCGCCGCGGAGACGGGCTTGGACGTCCCCGCGGGCACGGCGTCGTCGGCGAGGACCTGCGCCGGTTCCTGCGCCGAGGCGTCGGCGGAGCTGTCGGCGGGCAGCCAGCGCATGGCCTCCTGCAGATACGGATCGGCGGCGGCGAAGGCGGCACGGGAGTCGGACGCGGGCGCGAGGGCCTCGGTGGGCAGGTGGCCGGTGCCGAAGGGCAGGCGGATGGTGAAACAGGTGCCCTCGCCCTCGGTGCTGGCGGCGGTGATGGTGCCGCCGTGCAGGCCCACCAGCTCGTGGACGAGTGCGAGGCCGATGCCGCTGCCCTCGTTGGAACGGGAGCGGGCGTTGTCGATGCGGTGGAACCGTTCGAACAGCCTCGGCACCTCCGCCGCCGGGACGCCGATGCCGGTGTCCGCGACGGTGACGACCGCCCCGTCCTCCTCCTCGCGCACGCGCACGCTGATGGAGCCGTCGAAGGTGAACTTCAGGGCGTTGCTGAGGAGGTTGAGGATCACCTTCTCCCACATGTCCCGGTCGATGTGGACCGGCTGTCCGAGCGGCGGGCAGTCGACGTCGAAGCTGAGGCCGGCCTTGTCGATGGCCGAGCGGAAGACACTGGCCAGCTCGCCGGTGACCGCGGCCAGGTCGACCGGCTCGTAGCTGGCCTGCATACGGCCGGCCTCGATGCGGGAGAAGTCCAGCAGGGTGTTGACGAGCTTGCTCAGCCGCAGACCGTTGCGGTGGATGACGTCCAGTTCCTGCCGGCCCTGCTCGTCGTCCGCCAGCCGGGACCGCAGTTCGTGCACCGGCCCCGTGATCAGCGTCAGGGGGGTGCGGAACTCGTGGCTGATGTTGGAGAAGAAGGCGGTCTTGGCCCGGTCGAGCTTGGCCAGTTCCTCCGCCCGCTGCTGCTGGCCCTCGTAGCTGCGGGCGCTGCCGATGCCGGAGGCGAGGTGCCCGGCGGTCAGCTCCACGAACCCGCGGTAGCCGTCGTCCAGGGCCCGGTAGCGGTTCAGGGCGGCCACCAGGAACCCGTAGGGCGCGTTGCCCTGCTGCAGCAGCGGCACGGCCAGGGCCTGGGTGGGCGGCTGCCCCCAGTCACCGGCCGGCAGGTCGGCGAACGCCGCGCCGTCCAGGGTGACCAGCGCCGGCTCGCCGCGGACGAGTTCCGCCGCCGGCCACACGGCGTCCGGGTCGTCGACGTTCACGGTGGCCACGGCGGCGGGGTGGCCCTCGGGGAGCCCCGTCATGGCCGCGAGCTCGGCCGAACCGTCGTTCTGGAAGAGGTAGGTCAGGGTGAACGGCAGGTCGCGCCGGTTGCGGCCCAGCTGCCGGCCGGCGAAGTCCAGCACCTCCTGCTCGGTGCGGATCACGCTGGGGTCGGAACCCAGATCACGCAGGGTCGCCATCCGGCGCTCGCCGATGACGCGCTCGGTGTCCTCGCTGACCACGCACAGCATGCCGACCACGGCGTCGTCGTCGTTGCGTAGCGGGCTGTAGGAGAAGGTGTGGTAGCTCTCCTCCGGGTAGCCGGAGCGCTCCAGGAACAGCAGCAGCGCCTCGTCCCAGGTCGCTTCGCCCGTGGCCAGCACCCGGTCGATGCGGGGGCCGATGTCGTTCCAGATCTCCGACCAGACCACGCTCGCCGGCCGGCCAAGCGCCCAGGGGTACTTCTGACCCAGGGTGTCGCGCCGGTACGCGGCGTTGCAGAAGAAGGTCAGCTCGGGTCCCCAGGCCATCCACATCGGGAACCGGGACGACAGCAGGATGCTCACCGCGGTCCGCAGACTCTGCGGCCAGCTCTGCGGCGCTCCCAGCGGCGTCGCCGACCAGTCCACCGCGGCGAGGTCGCGGCCGACCTCGCCGTCGACGGCGAAGACATCGACTCCGGTCGCCGACAGTTCGTGCTCGGCGTCTTCCGAACGCGCCACGCCACACCCTTTCGTCCACTGCCGTAACTGCCTCACCCTCCGCCCACACCGCCCGGGGCCGCTGTGCGCAGGTGTACATCTCCTCGCCGGCCCGCCACCGCGGTGAGGGAGAGGACTTCCAGGCAGGACGAGGCCTCGCCCGGCCCGTGCGCGTACCGGCGGTCGCAACCGTGTGTGATGTCCTGGCTCCGCTGCCTGAAGCCCGGTGTCGCCGCCTCGCGAGGTTCTGCGACTTCGTAGGATAAGCCAGTGGCCCCGGGTCCTCGGCTGCCCCCGCGTGGTTCGGTTCCTCACCCGCTCGCCGCCACGGCCGGCCGCGAGCGGTGCGACGCCTGGCCCACCTGCGCGTCCACCGCCGGCTGCCACGCTCGGTCACGCCGTACACGCCGGTTCGCGCCCGGAGGCCGGGGGAGCGCACCGCGACCCGAGGCCCCGGACGGCACCCCGTCGACTCCGGTCGCGGCCGTCCGCGCCGGCGGGGTCACCAGCCCGTCGGGAACAGATGGTCGAGGAGCAGGCCGGCGGGGTCACCAGCCCGTCAGCAGCAGATGGTTGAGGAGCAGCGCGAGCACCGCCTGGGCGGTGAGCCAGGCGCGGGGTCGGGCGAGGAAGGCGCAGGAGGGCAGGAGCCACAGCGCGAAGGGGAGCCAGATGCGCTCCGTCTCCGCCTTGCTCATCCCGGAGAGGTCGGCGACGAGCAGCGCGAGCACGGCGGCGGCCACCAGCAGCGCGAGGCGGACGGCGCCGGACGGCGACGATCCCCGCCGCAGCAGGACGGCTCCCGCCCGCCGCAGGCCCGCCGCGGTCGCGAGGCCCGTGATGAGGACCGTGCAGGCCAGGTCGGCCCACACCCAGTAGCCGTACGGGCGGACGCCGCCCACTCCCTGGTAGTAGCGCGTGATCAGCAGGGGGTAGGCCTCCCACCAGTCGAATCCGGCGAGCGTGAACGCCGTCGGCACGACGGCGAGACCGGCGAGCAGCGCCACCGGCAGCAGCGGCCGCTCCCGCAGCCCGCGCCGGCCGAGCAGCAGCACCGCCGCGCCGATCGGCGCGAGGAGCGTGAGGCCGTAGGAGAGGTAGCAGGTCAGGCCGAACAGCAGACCCGACGCGCCGGCCGCGACCGGGGACCCCCTGGTGACGGCCAGCGCGAGCAGGGCCACCGCCCACGCCGCCACCGCCGTGAAGTACCCGTCCGCCGAGGTGCCCGTCCACACCGCCGCCGGAGCCAGGACCAGGAAGGGCGCCGCGCGCCGCGCCAGGTGCTCGCCGGCCAGGGCGCGGAGGGTGACCAGTACCGCCACGCAGGCCGTCGCGCCCACGGTGATGCACCAGATCCCGGCCCAGCCGCCGCCCCGCAGCCCGATCCGGTCGAGCAGGACGAAGGTGAGGGGGGCGGCGGGCGGGTGGCCGGCGACGTGGGCGGGCCAGTTGTCGGGGGACTGGACCAGGATGTGCCGGGTGAAGTCGCGCAGGGCGGCCGGGATGTCGTGGAAGCGGCCGACGACCCGCAGGTATTCGTGGGGCGTGGTGAGCCGGGCGGCGATGCCCCGGTGCCAGCCGTCGATCAGGGCGAGAGAAAGGATCCACGCCAGGGCCGAGCCCCAGGCCGCCGGGAGCAGGGCCCGCCAGGGGAGGCGGGCCGCGAGGGTGGGGCCGTGGGCCGCGGTGGCGGCCGCGACGAGTACGGCCGCCGGAGTGCCGGGGCCCACGTGCGGTCCCCAGGAGGCCAGCAGCGGGGGCCAGTCGACGTGGAGTGTGTGGGCGGTGTGCTGGATGTGGCGGCCGGCCAGCACGGCCGCGGTCACCAGCGCGACGGCGGCGCCGACGGCGTACAGGTCTCGTCGGAGGCCGTGCGCGGGGCCGCCGGAGCGCGGGGCGCGCGGCGCGGTGGACGGGAGGGTGTCGGTCACACCGGCACGCTAGGCCGACCGACGGGTAGCAGGCCGTCGTCCGGGCCGGACGTCAGCGTTTCGTCACAGGTGGCTGGCCCTTTCCGGGGGGTGTCCGGGCCTACGGTCGGTGCATGCGAGACGATCCACGGCTCCCCAGCTCGCCCCGTTTCTGGCGCAGTCCCCTGCGCGGTCCCTGGTTCACCTCCGTCCTGGGCCTCGTCCTGCTCGGCGGCATCACGGTGCTGTTCGTGACCGGCCTGGTCTCGTACGCCGCCTACAACCCGGACCTGTCGCCGGTCAACGACAAGACGCCGGACAAGGGGATCCTCGGCTTCTACCTCTTCGCCTGGCCGACGGACCCGCACTGGCTGTACCGGCTCACCCAGGGCGTCCACGTCACGCTCGGCATCACCTTGATCCCCGTCCTGCTGGCCAAGCTGTGGTCCGTGGTGCCGAGGCTGTTCGTGCTGCCGCCGGCCCGCTCACTGGCCCACGCGCTGGAGCGGGTCTCGCTGCTGCTGCTGGTCGGGGGCGGACTGTTCGAGTTCGTCACCGGGGTGCTCAACATCCAGCTCGACTACGTCTTCCCGGGCTCGTTCTACGCGCTGCACTTCTACGGCGCCTGGGTGTTCTTCGCGGCCTTCGCCGCCCACGCGCTGCTGCGGATGCCCACGGCGCTGCGCAACCTGCGGCATCTGCGGGAGGAGAAGGACGACCTGGTCCCCCCGGACCCGGTCGCGCCCACGGTCTCCCGGCGGGGTGCCCTGTGGTTCGTCGGGGGAGGCTCGCTGCTGCTGTTCCTGACGACGGCCGGCCAGACCACCGACGCCCTGCGGCGCACGGCTCTCCTCGCGCCGCACGGTGGCCGCGACCCCGGCAGCGGCCCGAACGGCTTCCAGGTCAACAAGACCGCCGCGTACGCCGGCATCGACCCGGGGCGGACGAGGGACGACACCTGGCGGCTCCTCGTCATGGGGCGCTCCGGCACCGTCCGCCTCAGCCGCGCCGATCTCGCCCGGCTGCCCCTGCACAGCTCGGCGCTGCCCATCGCCTGTGTCGAGGGCTGGTCCACGTCCGACCAGTGGTGGCGCGGAGTGCGGCTGCGTGACCTCGCCGCGCTCGTCGGCCACGACGGCGACCCGCCGGACCTGTTCGTCGAGTCCCTCCAGCCGCACGGTGCCTTCCGTAGCGCCGCCCTGCGCGCGAACCAGGTGGCCGACCCGCGCTCGCTGCTCGCGCTGTACGTCAACGGCGAGGACCTTTCCCCCGACCACGGCCACCCGGCCCGGGTGATCGTGCCCGCGGCGCCTGGTGTGCTGAACACCAAGTGGGTGGCCCGGCTGACGTTCGGAGACCTGTGATGCGGCCGCCGCGGATCCCCGTCGGACGCCCCCTCCCGCTCCTGGTGCTCGGCTGCTCGTTCGCGCTGGCCGCCTATGCCGGCGTGCGGCTGTTCGAGGACGACTGGCTCGGTGTCGCCCTGTGGATCGTGGGCGCCGCGCTGCTGCACGACCTCGTCCTGCTGCCCCTGTACACGGCGGCGGACCAGGTGGTCGCCCGAGGACTCCGCGCGGCCGGGCACCGGGACCGGACGATGTACGTCCGGGTCCCGGCCGCTTGCTCGGGCCTGCTCCTGCTGGTGTGGTTCCCGCTCATCGGCGGCAGGGTGGACCGGCGTTACCGGCTGGCTACCGGACTGTCGCCGGACGGCTTCCTCGCGCGCTGGCTGCTGATCAGCGCCGCCCTCTTCGCCGGCTCGGCACTGCTGCTGGCACTGCGGCTGCGCAGGGCGGCGAAGCGGCGCCCCCCGGCCGACCAGTGACCGTCCCGCTGCCAGCCGCGGGCGTACCGCAGCAGGGCCGGGGTACCGAGGCGCGCCCAGGGGAAGGGAGCGCCCACGGCCGTGTGGGCGTCGGCGAGACGCACCCGCACCCGTTCGTCGACGTCCACCGGTGCGGTCTCGGCGAGGAGCAGACCGCCCGGCCGCAGCAGCCGGGCCACCCGCTCCAGGAGCGCCGCCGGGTCGCCTCCGATGCCGATGTTGCCGTCCATCAGCAGGACCGTGCCCCAGCGGCCCTCTCCCGGCAGCGGCTCGAACACCGAGCGCAGCAACGCCTGGCCGCCGAGCCGGGCCGTGCGCTCGACCGCGGCCTCGCTGACGTCGACGCCGAGGGCGGTCCGCCCCCGCGCGGCCAGCTCCGCGACCAGCCGGCCCGGTCCGCAGCCCACGTCCAGCACGGCGCCCTCGCACCGGTCCAGCACGTCCAGGTCGACCGCGTCCGCACGCGCGCACCACCGTTCCACCTCCAGGGGCAGCAGCCAGCCGTCGGAACGGCGCAGGAACAGCGGCCCGTGTCCGGCGTGCAGGGCGGCGGCGTAGGAGCCGGCGGCCGCCCAGGGGGGCACGGTGGTGCTCATCGGCGGCCCGCCGCCGCGGCGCACTCGGCCAGGCGGGCGGCGAACCGGCCGTGCGGGACGAGAGCGGCGACCGCACGGGCGTCGGCGGCGGTGTCGACGTCCCGCAGCCGGAGCAGGTCCCGCACCCGGAGGCCGGCGGCGACGAGCCGCTCCCGCTGCACGGCCCCGGTCACCGGCGACGACATGGGCACGCCCCGCAGCAGCGCGGGATCCGGTTCGGCCAGGCCGAGAGCCCAGAAGCCGCCGTCCTCGGCGGGCCCGACGTACGCGTCGCAGCCTGCGAAGTCGACGGTGAGCAGGCCGGGAGTCACCTGAGGGGTGTCCATGCCGATGAGCAGGGCCGGTCCTGCGCAGTGCCCGAAGGCGTCCGCGAGCCGCTCGTCGAGGCCGCCCGCGCACTGCGGGACGACGTCGAAGCCGGGCGGCAGCCAGGGACCGGGTGAGCCGTCGAGGACGAGGACCCGCCGCGAGGCCGGGGCGGCGGCCACTGCCCGCAGGGTGTCGGCGAGGGCCGCCTCCGCGAGCCGCGCCGCCTCCTCGGGCGTGAACGGCGGGGTGAGCCGGGTCTTGACCCGGCCCGGCACCGGTTCCTTGGCGATGACGAGCAGCGTGGTCACCGGGGGCTCCCCTCGCGGACGGGTGTCTCCCGGAGCACGCGGCTCATGTCCCGGACGGCCTGCCAGGTGCCCCGCCAGGTGCCGGTCACCTTCGATGCGCCGGTGCGCGGCAGATAGGGCACGTCGTGCTCGGAGATCCGCCAGTGCGCGTCCGAGGCGCGCACCACCATCTGCAGCGGGTAGCCGCTGCGCCGGTCGGTCAGGCCGAGGGCGAGCAGGGGCTCGCGGCGGGCGGCGCGCAGCGGACCGAGGTCGTGCAGCCGCAGCCCGGTGCGGCGGCGCAGCAGGTGGGCCAGTGCCAGATTGCCCGCGCGGGCGTGCGCGGGCCAGGCGGCACGGCCGCGCGGCCGGCGCCGCCCCAGCACCAGGTCGGCCTCGCCCGCGCGGATCTCCTCGACGAAGGGGACGAGCAGCGCGGGGTCCAGGGAGGCGTCGCAGTCGCAGAAACACACGACGTCGGCGTGGGCGGCGCTCAGCCCGGCGTGGCAGGCGGCGCCGAAGCCGCGGCGCGGCTCGCGCACGACGGTCGCGCCGAGCGCGCGGGCGATGTCGGCCGAGCGGTCGGTGGAGCCGTTGTCGACCACGACGGCCCGCCAGCCGGCCGGGATCCTCGCGAGGACCCACGGCAGGGCCTCGGCCTCGTTCAGGCACGGCAGGACGACGTCGACGTCCGGGGGTGGGGTAGGGGTCACGGCTCTCACCCTACGAACGCGAATGCCGCACAACGGGCTTCGGCTCCTTACGAAACGCGGACGTCCCGGGCGGCGCGGAAGGCCGGGGGCCTGCGCGGGGCGGTGCCGTGCCAGGGTGGGGGCATGCAGCAGCCGTACGCGTCCCCGGGGGCAGGGACCGGGAACCGCGCCGCGCGGGTCCTGGTCGTCGACGACGATCCGACCGTCTCCGAGGTGGTCGCGGGCTACCTCGACCGCGCCGGCTACCTCGTGGACCGCGCCGACGACGGGCCGGCGGCCCTGGAGCGGGCCCGCGCGCACCGGCCGGACCTGGTGGTCCTGGACCTGATGCTGCCCGGCATGGACGGTCTGGAGGTGTGCCGGCGGCTGCGCGGCGGCGGACCCGTGCCGGTCATCATGCTCACCGCGCGCGGCGACGAGGAGGACCGCGTCCTCGGCCTGGAGGTCGGCGCCGACGACTACGTCACCAAGCCGTTCAGCCCCCGGGAACTGGTCCTGCGCGTGGAGTCCGTCCTGCGCCGTGCCCGCCCCGGCGCGGGCACCCGCCCGATCGGCGCGGCCGGCCTCACCGTCGACCCCGCGGCCCGCAGGGCCACCCGTGACGGCGCCGAACTCTCCCTGACGCTGCGCGAGTTCGATCTGCTCTCGTTCTTCCTGCGGCACCCGGGGCGGGCCTTCAGCCGGGAGGACCTGATGCGCGAGGTGTGGGGCTGGGACTTCGGCGACCTGTCCACCGTCACCGTCCACGTCCGCCGGCTGCGCGGCAAGGTCGAGGACGACCCGGCCCGGCCCCGGCTGATCCGGACCGTGTGGGGCGTGGGCTACCGCTTCGAAGCGGGCGGTGAGTGACCGTGCCGGACACCCTGCTGATCGCCCTGTACGCCTTCGCGGCCGCCGCCGTCACCGGCCTCGCCGGGGCGGGCGTGCTGCGGCTGACCCGGCGCCGCTCGCTGACCGCCTCGCTCACCGTGGTCGCGGCGGTCGGCGTGCTGGCCATGCTCGCGGGCACGCTCGCCGTGGCCTGGGCGATGTTCCTGTCCCCGCACGACCTGGCCGTGGTGACGACGGTCGTCGCCATGGCGGCGGTGGTCTCCCTGGCCACCGCGCTGCTCCTGGGACGCTGGGTCGTCGCCCGCAGCCGTGAACTCGCCGCCGCCGCACGCTCCTTCGCCGACGGCTGGTTCGCGCCCCCGCACGGCCCGGCCACCGCCGAACTGGAGGCGGTGAGCCGTGAACTGGCGGCCACCAGCGCCAGGCTCGCCCGGTCCAGGGAGCGGGAACGCGCCCTGGAGGCCTCCCGGCGGGAACTCGTGGCCTGGATCTCACACGACCTGCGCACCCCGCTGGCCGGTCTGCGCGCCATGTCGGAGGCCCTGGAGGACGGCGTCGCCGCCGACCCCGACCGCTACCTCCGGCAGATCCGCACGGAGGTCGGACGTCTCGACGGCATGGTCGGCGACCTGTTCGAACTCTCCCGCATCCACGCCGGGACGCTTCCGCTGTCCTTGTCCCGCACCTCGCTCTACGACCTGGTCGGCGACGCACTCGCGGGCGCGGACCCGCTCGCCCGGGAGCTGGGGGTGCGGCTGGTCGGCGACCGGGTGGAGCCGGTCCCGGTCGAGGTGGACGGCAAGGAGATGAGCCGGGTGCTGGGCAACCTGCTGGTCAACGCGATCCGCCGCACCCCGGCCGACGGCACGGTGGCGGTCGCTGCCGAGCGCTCACCCGAGGGTGTCGTGGTGTCGGTGACGGACGGCTGCGGCGGCATCCCCGAGGAAGACCTGCCCCGTGTCTTCGACACCGGCTGGCGCGGCACGCACGCCCGGACCCCGCCGGCCGGGGCGGGCCTGGGCCTGGCCATCGTCCGGGGGATCGTGGAGGCGCACCAGGGGCGGGCCACCGTACGCAACATCCCCGGCGGCTGCCGCTTCGAGGTGGTGCTGCCCGCCGCCGCTTCGTGAACGCGGGCAGCACCACCGCTCCTGGGGTCGCCGCGGACGGGCGTGCCGGACCCGGCGTCCCGGCGGATCACGCCGGAGGAACCTGCCGCAGCCCGCAGCCCGCAGCCCGCAGCCCGCAGCCCGCAGCCCGCAGCCCGCAGCCCGCAGCCCGCAGCCCGGGCGGGCCGGACCCCGTGTCCGCGGCCGGATCCGGACGGCCGCTAAGCGTCCCGCATCCGGGCCCGCGCGAACTCCGCCATGCCTTCCTCGAAGCCGACCAGCGGCTTCCAGCCCAGCTCGTTCCGCAGCCGTGAGGAGTCCGCGGTGATGTGGCGTACGTCCCCGAGCCGGTAGTCGCCGGTGACGACCGGCTCGGGCCCGCCGCACGCGGCGGCCAGCGCCCGCGCCATCTCCCCGACGGTGTGCGGCTCGCCGCTGCCGGCGTTGTACGCGGTCAGGGCTCCCGGCGCGGAGCGGGCCTCCAGCGCCACGGCGTTGGCCGCCGCGACGTCACGCACATGGACGAAGTCGCGCCGCTGCCGTCCGTCCTCGAAGACGCGGGGAGCCTCGCCCCGGGCCAGCGCGGAGCGGAAGAAGGACGCCACCCCCGCGTACGGGGTGTCGCGGGGCATCCGGGGCCCGTACACGTTGTGGTAGCGCAGCGACACCGCCGACCCCTGTGTCGACCGGGCCCACGCGGCGGCCAGATGTTCCTGCGCCAGCTTGGTCGCGGCGTAGACGCTGCGCGGATCGACCGGGGCGTCCTCGCCGACCAGGCCGGGCGCCAAGTCCTCCCCGCACAGCGGGCACGGCGGTTCGAACCGGCCCGCGTCGAGATCGCGGACCGCGCGCGGTCCGGGCCGGACCAACCCGTGCCGGGCGCACTCGTACCGTCCCTCCCCGTACACGACCATCGACCCGGCCAGCACAAGACGCCGTACGCCGGCCTCCGCCATGGCGGCGAGCAGCACGGCGGTGCCCAGGTCGTTGCGCGAGACGTACTCCGCCGCGTCGGTGACCCCGTCGCCCAGCCCGACCTTCGCCGCCTGGTGGCAGACCGCGTCGACGCCGGTGAGGGCACGGGCGACCGCCGCCGGGTCGCGCACGTCTGCCCCGGGGTCCTCCCGGACGTCGTAGGCGACCGGCTCGTGCCCGCGTTCGCGCAGTACGTCGACGACATGGGACCCGATGAAACCGGCGGCGCCGGTGACCAGTACACGCATGCGGCCACGCTAGGTCCGGGAACCCGCCGGACACCGTGACCCGCCGGGCACGTCACCACTCCGTAAGACGTCCCGCGTGCGAGAGGCCGCGGGCCGGCCGGGCGGGGCCGGGAGGGTGCCTGCCCCGCCCGGCCCGGGCGCCTCGGGCGGCCGCGGCACTCAGCCCGTGGCGCGGGTGTGCAGGTCGGAGAGGGTGTCGGCGAGCCGGGTCACGCCGTCGACGATGGTCTTCTCCGGCGCGCTCAGGCTCAGCCGGAGGCAGCGGGTGGCGTGGCCGCCGGGGAGGCCGGTGGACGGGGCGTCGACGAAGAAGTACCGGCCGGGGACGACGAAGACCTGCCGCTCCTTCAGCCTCCGGTACACGTCGATGTCGTCGAACCACGGGTGGTCCACCCACAGCCAGGTGAACATCCCGCCGGAGCCGGAGTGGACGCGCCAGTTCAGACCGGGCGGGAGCTGTTCGGCGAGGACTTCCTCCATGAACCGCCGCTTGTGCCGGTAGTGCGGGGTGATCGCGTCACGGGTGACACGGTCCAGCCGTCCGTCGCGCAGCGCCGCCGCCACCGCGGCCTGCGGGAGCTGCGGGGCGTGCAGCACCGAGTTGGACATGAAGGCGGCGAGCGCGCCGATGCGGTCCGGGTCGCCTGTGGCGAAGCCGATCCGCTCGCCCGGCAGGCCGGCCTTGGAGAAGGAGAAGCAGTTGATGACGTTGCGGTGCCGTACCGGGTCGACGTGCACCTCGCCGATCCTGGGGAAGGGCGCGCCGTAGGCGTGGTCCACGACGAGGGGGACGTCGTGCCGCTCGGCGACGGCGATCAGGCCGTCCAGTTCGGTCCGGGTGACGGCGCGGCCGGTCGGGTTGCCGGGACTGGAGATGAGGAGCATGCCCAGGTCGTCGCGGCGGTCCAGCGCGTCGAGGTCCAGGGAGTAGCTGAACCGGTGCTCCGCTTCGAGGGTGATCCGCGGGGGGACGCCCGCGATGCTGTCCTCGTGCATGCACAGGCCCTGGTACCCGGTGTAGTCCGGCACCATCGGCATCACCAGCCGGCGCATGCCGTCGGGGCCGGGCCCGACGAACAGCGCCGCCGCGGCGAAGCACACCATCTGGCTGCCCGGGCCGACCACCACGTTCTGCGGCGTCAGGTCCCAGCCGTAGACGCGGTTGAAGTAGCCGACGACGGCGTCGATCAGGACCGTGCTGCCGCGCGAGGGGCCGTAGCGTCCGACGGCCCGGTCGAAGTCCTCCGCGAGGGCGTGCGACAGCGCCTGCCGCCACATGTCCCCGGCCTCGGGTATCGCGGCCGGGTTGCCGATGCCGAGGTTGATCCAGTCCTCCTCCGCGGTTCCCGCCATGGTGGAGGCCACGTCCTCCATGATGCTTCGCAGGCCGGACATCCCTGCCATCCGGGTGCCGATCGGCGACAGTCGCATACGTGATCCTCCGGGAGGACGAGAGGGGAACGGGGCCGGCGGCCCGCGGGAGCCGGGCCCGCGGACGGGACCGGCCGGGCGTGGAAGGGGGTCAGGAGCGGGCGGGCAGGCCGTCGATGCTGACGGAGTTCTTCTCCCGCATGTACGTCTCCAGCTCCTCGGCGCTCTTGCGTTCCCCCCACTTGTCCTGCAGGTCGCGTTCGCGGACCAGCGTCATCTCGGGGACGGTGAAGCCGCAGGAGTCGGCGATGCGGTGCAGGGAGACGACCATGACGGAACGGGGGATGGGATGTTTCCCGAAACGGCCGATCAGCTCGTCCCACTCGGCGGAGTCCGGGAGGACGCAGCGGGCACTGCCGTAGAGCCGCAGGATCTTGGGGCGGGTGCCGAAGGAGCAGAACATCAGGGTGATCCGCCGGTTCTCCCTGACGTGGGCGATGGTCTCCGCGCCCGAGCCGATGAGGTCCAGGTAGGCCACCGTGGTGTCGTCCAGGATCGTCAGCGTGTCCCTCCCGCCCTTGGGCGACACGTTGACGTGCCCGTCCTCCGCCCGCGGCGCGGTGGCCACGAAGAACAGGGGCGCTTCCTCGATGAAGGCGCGCAGCGCGGGCGTCAGCGCCGGGTAGAGCTTTCCCATGGGCCGCTCACCTCTCCTGTGACGGTCGGACGGCCGTGGCGGAGCGCAGGTCCCGGCCGGCGACGCCTTCCAGCCAGCGGACGACCTCCACGTTGTCGGCGCCGTCGGGGAGTTCGGCGAACGCCTTCTCCCACAGCTCGCCGCAGGCCGTGCCGAAGGCCGCGGGGCCGCCCGCCTCCGTCTGCAGTGCGGTGGCGATACGGATGTCCTTGAGCATCAGCCGCAGGGCGAAGCCGGAGTCGAAGGTGCCGGACAGGACGTGGTCGGGGAGCTTGGTCTGCGAGGCGTGGTTGCGCCCGGTCGACGCGTTGATCACCTCCAGCATGACGGCCGGGTCCAGGCCGAAGGCCCTGCCGGTGATCATGACCTCCGCGACCGCGGCCAGGTTCACCGCGGACAGCAGGTTGTTGAGCGCCTTCAGGGCGTGGCCGGCGCCGGCCGGACCGACGCGGTGCACCCGGCCCAGGGCGGACAGGACCGCTTCGGCGCGGTCGAGGGCGTCGGGGGCACCGGCCGCCATCAGGGTCAGCTCGCCCGCGCGGGCGGCGGCGGGACTGCCCGACACGGGCGCGTCCACGACGGCGACGCCGTGGTCGGCGGCCACCCGGCCGAGCTCCAGGGTGTCGGCCGGGGCGGACGAGCCGGTGTCGACGATGAGCGAGCCGGGTTCGAGCCGCGGCAGCAGCACGTCCGCGACCTGCCGTACGGCCGAGCCGTCGGGCAGCATGGTGACGACCACCGGTGCCGCGAGACCGGGGACGCCCGAGGCGCCCTCGACACCCGGGTGACGGCCGGCGGAAGCGACCGCCTCCCGGTCGATGTCGAAGACCGTGACCTTGAACCCGCGGTCCGCGAGGCGGCGGCACATGCCGCCGCCCATGGCTCCGAGACCGGCGAAACCCACGCGCATGCTGTGCACGTCCTTCCTCACTCGTCCCCGAAGTCGAACGTGACGCGGTCCTCGAGTTCCATCTCCCGGACGATGCGGCGGATGCCGGAGAAGTCCCGGACCAGCAGCCCGTTGCCGGTCTGGGCACGGCAGTCGGCGACGATCTCGTCGGCGGCCTCGATCCCCGCGTGCCGGAGGATGCCCGGCCACACCTCGAAGTCCTGGGCGACGAAGGCGTGCAGCGCCCTGGGCAGCGACTCGACGAACATGCGCCGCTGCTCCTTGTTGAGGTGGACGAACAGGGCCTTGGCGACCTCGACCATGACCGAGGAGTGCGCGGCCTCGTCCCGGGCGTGCAGGCGGGGCACGAGGGAGTGCAGGGGCTGCACGGTCTCGTCGCGGGACAGCAGTTCGAGATAGGCGTTGACGCTGATCTCGGAGACGGTCGTCCAGATCAGCTTCAGCAGGTCCCGCTCCCACTGCTCCGAGGCCTGCGCCTCGGCCTCCAGGAGCCTGCGGTAGGTGACGGTGTGCGGGTAGCCGGGCTCGCTCGTCACCTGCCGGATCTCGCGGGTGCGCTGCATGGCCACCATGTGCATGTAGGTGTGCCAGACCTCGTCCACGTGCGTCTGCTGCACGGCGCGCTTGAGGTGCACTCCGTCGGCGCCCGGGAAGGCGCCGTGCATGATCATGGCGAAGGTGGGGTTGGCGACGTACTCCTCGGCCGCGATGACCCGCTCGTTGTACACCAGCCACGCCATGGTGATCACCTGTTGGCGCTGCTCCGGCGAGGCGGCCAGGAACAGGGGGTGCTCGGCGAAGGGCAGCAGCCGCACCGGGTAGTCCGGCAGGGACTCGTCGTAGGCCTCCGGCTCGGAGATGCGGTCCAGGTCGGTGCGGATCGTCGCACGGCGGGGCCAGGCGTCGGCGATCCGGCGCAGGACGGTCTCGTCCAGGTGGCCGGGTTCGGTGAGGACGGCGTCCGACAGGTCGGTCACTGCGCGTGCCCTTCTGCTGAGGCCGACGTGATGGAGTCGGCGAGGATGGCGAGGCCGCGGCGGAGTTCGTCCTCGCCGGTGGTGATCGGGGGCATGATCTTCAGCACCTGGCCGCGGGCGCCCGAGGTCTCCACCAGGAGCCCCTTGCCGAAGGCCGTGCGGGAGACCCGGTCGGCGAGCGTGTCGTCGGCGAAGGCGAGACCGCGTATCAGGCCCCGCCCGCGTACGGAGCACCCCAGCCGCTCGTGGTCGGCGGCCATGTCCTCCAGCAGGCCGGTCAGGCAGACGGCGTGCTCCTGGACCTGTTTGCCGAAGGCCGGGTCGGCCCAGTAGTCCAGGCAGGCCGTGGCGGTGACGAAGGCCAGGTTGTTGCCGCGGAACGTGCCGCTGTGCTCGCCGGGTCGGAGCCGGTCCAGCTCGGGCCGGACCAGGACGAGGGCCATGGGCAGTCCGAAGCCGCTGATGGACTTGGACAGGCACACGAGGTCGGGGGTGATGCCGGCTTCCTCGAAGCTGAAGAACGTCCCGGTCCGGCCGCAGCCCGCCTGGATGTCGTCGACGATCAGCAGGATGTCCCGCTCCCGGGCCACCGCGGCGAGCCGGCGGAGCCAGGAGGGGCTCGCCGCGGACAGGCCGCCCTCGCCCTGCACCGTCTCGACCACGAAGGCGGCCGGCAGGTCCACACCGCTTCCCGGGTCGTCGAGAAGACGCGTCAGGTAGTCGATGGTGTCGACGTCCTCGCCCGGGAATCCCTCGTACGGCATGCGGGTGACGTGGGGCAGCGGGACGCCGGCGGCGTTCCGTTTGAAGGCGGTCGCCGAGGCGGCCAGCGCGCCGAGCGACAGCCCGTGGAACCCGCCGGTGAAGGCGACGATGTCGGTGCGGCCGGTGACCCGCCGGGCGGTCTTGAAGGCCGCCTCGATCGCGTTGGTGCCGGTGGGGCCGGTGAACTGGACCCGGTACTCCATGTCACGGGGGGCGAGCACGACCTCCTGGAAGCGGGTCAGGAAGGCGGCCTTGGCCGTCGTGTGCAGGTCCAGTCCGTGCACGGGACCGTCGGCGAGCAGGTAGTCGACGACGGCGGCGCGCACCTCGGGCGGGTTGTGGCCGTAGTTGAGGGCTCCGGCGCCGGACAGGAAGTCCACGTACTCGCGGCCCTGCTCGTCCCACATCCGGTGGCCCGAGGCCCGGGTGAACACGGCGGGGAAGCGGCGGCAGTAGGTCCGTACTGCCGATTCCATCGCGTCGAAGACCGTCACGGGATGCTCCAGGGGTCGGTTGCGGCGATCTCGGCGGACTCCCGGCGGCCGAGCGCGGTGTGCGGAGAGAGCGGGAACCAGCCCGCCAGGGTGAGCCGGAGCAGTTCGCGCATCCGGTCGGCGATCAGGGCGGGCGTGTACGCGGTGGGCACGTCGGCGAAGTCGATCGTCGGCGTGGGCGGGAAGTACCGGCCGCGGCGGGCCGGCCGCACCACGGCGTCCCAGAGGTTGAGGCTCTGGCCGCCCCAGCGGGCCCGGCCGCTGAACACCGAGTAGACGGGCAGGCCGTGCGGGTGCGGACGGCTCAGCGCCTGGTTGACCGCCTCGCTCACCATCTCGACGATCAGACCGCACGCTCCCGCGTCACGGGCCCGGCGGGCCTGCGCGAACAGGTCGGCCGCGTCGTCCACGGCGTCCCCGCGGCGGCTGAGGCCGGTGAGCTGGGGCGTGTAGCCGAGGTGGGCGAGGGTGGGCAGCCCGGTGGCGGCACAGGACTCGACGCAGCGCATCCCGTCCTCGCCGGCCACCTCGATCTTCACCGCGTCCGCGCCGGCCGCGGCGAAGCGTCCGGCGGCGGTCCGCGCCGCCGTGGCGTTCACCGTAGTGCCGTCGGGCAGGTCGGCGAGCAGGAACGGCCGGCGGCCGGCCGGGAACCGCGCGTCGAGCGCGGCCCGCACCTCGGCCACCAGACCGACCAGGGTGTCCAGGGCCCACGCCTGCTCCGCGGGGTTCGACATCACCGTTCCGGTACGGCCGAGGTGGGTCATGAAGTACGAGTCGCCGACCATGACGCACTCGACGGGGCTGTCCGTCAGGTCCGGAGTGGACAGCGCCTGGGCCAGCCCCTCGATCTCGTAACCCCGGTAGGCGTTGACCTTCAGTCCCAGTTGCGCGGGGGACGCGTACCGCCGCAGATAGGGCGCGAGCAGGCCCGTCGCTGCTGGTGCGGTCAGCTCAGTCTGCATGGAGGAGCTCCTGGTAGATCTTGTTGATGCGCAGTACCGCCTCGTGCACCTGAGCGGGAGGCGCGGCCGTGAAACAGATGCGGGCCCAGCCGGCACAGTGCTCGCCGAAGACCCTGCCGGGTGCCAGGCCGACGCCTTCCTCGGCGCAGCGCCGCACGAAGGCGTCCCCGGCCTCCCCGTCGCCCAGCGCGCGCAGGTCGAGGAAGGTGTACAGGCCGCCGGCCACCGCGGTGTGCGGGATCCCAAGTGCCTCGTCCGTCCGGTGCCAGGCCTCGGCCGCGCGGGCGCGCCGGGCCGCGAGCTCCTCCCGCGGGGTGGCCAGTGCCTCGAACGCGGCGAACTGGGACGCCGTGGCGACCGAGTAGAGCGTGTGCAGCGACCACTTGGTCAGGGCCTCGCCGAGTCCCGGCGGGTGGATGAGGTGGCCGACCCGCGCTCCGGGCATCGCGTAGGTCTTGCTGCAGGAGTGCACCGAGAAGGTGCGCTCGTGCGCCCCCGCGATCGTGGCGGTGTCGAGGAAGCCGTCCGGGGAGAAGTCGTAGTTCTCGTACGCGTTGTCCGCGACGAGCCACAGGTCGTGCCGCCGGGCCAGGGCGACGAGTTCGGCGAGCTGGTGCGCGTCGAGCCGGTAACCGGTCGGGTTGTTCGGGTTGTTGAAGTACACGGCACGCGTGCGGGGCCCCACCGCGGCCTCGACGGTCGCGGCGAAGTCGTAGGCGGGGTCCCGGGACAGCTCCAGGAAGACCGGTACCTCGCGGGGCACGCCCCCCGCGGCCCGGACCAGACCGGTGGCGAACAGCCACTGCGGGGAGAGGACCAGCACCTCGTCGCCGGGTTCGAGCACGGCGTGCAGGACGACGGCGATGGCGTGCGTGGCCCCGCCGGTCACCAGGACCTCGTCCTCGCCGACCGGTGTGCCGCGGCGCGCGGTGGCGGCCTCGGCGAAGCGCTCGCGGAGCGCGGGCACGCCGGCGGGCGGGGCGTGTTCGTGGGCGGCGATCCCGAACTCGGCGCGCTCCCACGGGCGGGGAGTGGCGCACGGCGCGAAGACCGTCCTGCCCTGGTGGAGTCTCGCCGGGTTCTCGTGACGGTGCTGCCGCAGGAGACGTTCGACCGCCGTCAGCGGGGAGGCGGGTATCTCGGCCAGCGGCCGGCCGATGGAGGGCATGGCTGGTGACTCCTAGTCTTGTCGCGTGCGGGCCGAGGCGCCCCAGGCCGGCCGGCCGAGCCCGAGGTTCTCGCGGAGCGTCCTGCCCTCGTACTCGGTGCGGAACAGGCCCCTGCGCTGGAGTTCGGGGATGACGTGACCGACGAAGTCGTCCAGTCCGTCGGGCAGGACCGGGGGCATGATGTTGAAGCCGTCGGCGCCCTCGTTCAGGAACCAGTCCTCCAGTTCGTCGGCGACGCTCTGAGCGGTGCCGATGACGATGTGGTGCCCCCGGCCGCCGGAGACCGACTGGTAGAGCTCGCGGATGGTGAGCCCCTCGCGCCGCGCCTTGTCGTACACCAGCTGCTGGCGGCTGATGCTGCCCTCGGTGCGGGGGAGTTCGGGCAACGGGCTGTCCACCGGCAGGTGGGAGAGGTCGGCGCCGCCGAGGAGCAGCCGGAGCAGGCCGAGGCCGACCACCGGGTCCACCAGTTCCTGGAGCGCTGCGTACTTGTCCTCGGCCTCCGCCCGGGTGCGGCCCACCACGGGGAAGACGCCGGGCATGACCTTGGCCTCGTCGGGCTCACGGCCGTGGTCGGCGAGCTGCTTCTTGATCCCGCGGTAGAACTCCTGGGCCTGGGACAGGTCCTGGGCGGCGGTGAAGATCACCTCGGCCCACCGGGCGGCGAAGTCCCGGCCGTCCGGCGACGATCCGGCCTGTACGATCACCGGGTAGCCCTGCGGGGGGCGGGCAACGTTGAGTGGTCCGCGCACCTGGAAGTGCTCGCCGCGGTGCCCCAGCACATGCATTTTCCCGGGGTCGAAGAAGCGGCCGGACGCCTTGTCGTGGAGGAACGCGTCGTCCTCCCAGCTGTCCCACAGTCCGGTCACGACCTCCATGAACTCCCGGGCACGGTGGTAGCGCTGCGCGTGGGAGGGCTGCCTGTCGCGGTTGAAGTTCTGCGCCTCCGCGTCGGTGACGGACGTGACCACGTTCCAGCCGGCCCGTCCCGCGCTCAGATGGTCCAGGGAGGCGAAGTTGCGCGCCAGGTGGAACGGCTCGTGGTAAGTGGTCGAGGCGGTCGCGACGAGGCCGATGCGCTCGGTGTGGACGGCCAGTGCCGACAGCAGCGTCAGCGGCTCGAACTGGATGATCCGTCCCTGGCGGCTGAGCTCGTCGTGACTGTCGAACGGGATGCGGATGCCCAGGCCGTCGGAGAGGAAGACCAGGTCGAACAGCCCCCGTTCGGCGGTACGCACCAGGTCGCGGTAGTGGCCGAAGTCCAGCCCGCCGGCCGCGTGGGCGTGCGGGTGGCGCCACGAGGCGACGTGGTATCCGGGGGTGACGAGGAATGCTCCCAGGTGAAGCGTGCGGCGCGATTTTCGCGTCATGGACTCTCCCTTGGCGGGCGCTCCGCGACGGGTGCCGGAGTGGCCCGGAGTGACTGGACTGGAACGTAACCGAGCCGGGCGGCGGCACGAGGGTTGTGGGCGCAACGCGCTTTCGCCGCGGAAGTTTTGTTCGGATCCTTTTGATCGCTGTGCCGTCCGGGCTTCGAGCCCAATGGGGTACTCGACCAGAAGCGGGTGCCCGGGGGCGTCGCGGCCTACGCTGCGAGCGATCCGGAGCGGGAGGGCACAGCGTGCACGAGGCGAGCGGACGTGACGTCCTGGTACTGGTCGACAGCGACCACGCGGACACCCCGTACGACAAGTGGGCCGCCGAGGCAGGGGTCCGCGCCCATCTGCTGGTGTCCCGGGCCCGGTATCCGCAGTACCGCCACGTCCCCGGCGCACAGGTCTTCGACGACTACGCGTCGGGCGGCGGGGTGGAGCGCGCGGCACTGGAACTGGCCGACTCGGTTCCGCTGACCGCGGTGGTGGCCCGGGCGGAGGGCGACCTGCTGCGCGCGGCCCGGCTGCGGGAGGTCCTGGGCGTCCCCGGGCAGGACCGGAGCAGCGCCCTCGCCTTCCGGGACAAGGTGGTGATGAAGTCCCTGGTGCGTGAACGGGGACTGGAAGTACCGGAGTTCGCAGCCGTACGGACACCGGCGGACCTGCTCGCCTTCGTCCGGCACCACGGGTACCCGGTGGTGGTGAAGCCGGCCCTCGGATCGGGCTCGACGGGGACCCAGGTGCTGCACGGGCCCGGGGACGTGGACGCCCTGCTCGCCGCGGGGCTGCCGGACGACCCGGAGGTGGAACGGTTCGTCGAGGGCACCATGCACGTGGTGGACGGCCTGGTCGTCGACGGCCGCATGCGCGCCGCGTTCGTCTCGCGCTACGTCAACGACTGCCTCTCCTTCCGGGCCGGCGGACACCTCGGGTCGGTGCAGCTCACCCGGGACGACCCTCTGACGCCTCGTCTGGTCGACTACGCCCGTCAGGTGCTCGCCCTGCTGCCCACCCCCGACCGCACCACCTTCCACCTGGAGGTCTTCCACACCCCGGACGACCGGCTGGTGCTCTGCGAGGTCGCCAGCCGTACGGGAGGCGCCCTCACCGCGCCCGCCGTACGGGCCGCCTCGGGCATCGACCTGGACAAGGAGTGGTTCCTGGCGCAGGCGGGGCCGCCGCGGCACGGCCTGGTGCCGTGCGTGCACGGTGCGGCGCCCGGGCGGTCCGCCGGCTGGGTGGTGTTCTACCCGGAGCGGGGGAGACTGGCCGCGCTGCCGCAGTCGCCGCCGCCGTTCGTCGCCGAGCAGCGGCTGCGCGGAGCGGTCGGCACGGCCTACCGGGGCGGCGAGAAGTCGGGCGTGTACCTGGCCGGTTATGTGGTGACCGGCGGACACGCCGGCGAGGTGGAGGACAGGATGGGGGAGGTCGCCGCGTGGTACGCGGACCAGGTCCGGTGGGAAGAGTGAGTGAGAGCTGATATGCGGTACATCGTCATCGGAGCCGGCGCGGTGGGCGGCTCGATCGGCGCCCGGCTGTTCGAGAACGGTCACGACGTCGTACTCGTCGCCCGGGGCGCCCATCTCGAGGCGCTGCGCGAGGGAGGACTGCGGTTCACGACCCCGGAGGGGACCCGCCGGGTTCCGGTGCCGGTCGCGTCCGGCCCGGAAGAGGTCGCGCTGCGCCCCGGCGACGTCCTCGTCCTGGCCGTGAAGACCCAGCACAGCGCGGCCGCGCTGAGCGCGTGGGCCGGCCGTCCGGTCGGCGACGGCACCTCGGCGGGCGAGTCGCTTGCGGTGGTCTGCGCCCAGAACGGCGTGGAGAGCGAGCGGCTGGCGCTGCGTCACTTCCGGGCCGTCTACGGTATGTGCGTGGTGCTGCCCGCGGCCTTCGTGCGCCCGGGGGAGGTGACCGCGGCGTACGGCCCGTGCACCGGGGCGCTGGTGCTCGGCCGCTACCCGTCCGGAGACGACGCGCGGGCCCGGCACATCGCCGCGGACCTGGAGCGATCGGTCTTCTTGGCACCCGTCGTGCCGGACGTGATGCGCTGGAAGTACGGCAAGCTGCTGGCCAATCTCACGCAGACGGTCGAGGCGCTCTGCGGGCCGGTCGAGCCCGGCGGCCCCGCCGCCGAGCTGGCCGAGCGGTCGAAGGCGGAGGGGAGGGCGGTGCTGGCCGCCGCCGGGATCGCGTACGCCGGCGCTGCGGAGCTGGCGGCCCTGCGCAGCGGCAGGGTCGAACTGCGGACACCGGCCGCCGACGGTGTGCTGGGATCGACCTGGCAGAGCCTCGCGCGCCGCACGGGCTCCGTCGAGGCGGACTACATCAACGGCGAGTTCGTGCTTCTGGGCCGGACGCACGGGGTACCCACCCCCGTCACCGAGACGCTGCTGCGGCTCGCGCACGCCTGCGCTCTCCAGCGGCGCGAGCCCGGCTCGACCTCCCCCGAGGAGGTGCTGAAGCCGGCCGCCTCCGGATCCCGGTGAGCGCGGCGGAGGGGGTGGCTGCCGGTTTCCGGCGTGCCGTCTGCACGAGCCCGGCGTCCCGGCGCCCGCGGCGGGCGGAACCGGTGGCGCCGCGCGTTCGGCCCGGTGAACGCGCGGGCCTCGCAGGGAGGACCTGACGGCTCCCGGCCGGCGTCCTCGGCCTGGGCCTCGACGACAGCCGGGGCGCGAAGCCGCCCGTGCGAAAGACACCGTCCCGAACGACCTCGCACACGCTTTTCGACAATCAACTGCTAACTCTTCCACCGCCGTTGGCGGACTCTACGCCGGACGGCGATGAACGCTGTCCGCAACGAGCTGAACTCTGTGCGTCGATCTTGCGGCGCTCCGAACATCTGTGGGTTAGTTGGAAGGGGGCTCGTTCGCGGCTCCCCGACGCACAGGATCGGGACGGATGAGGTGTAGCAGGAGTGGCCGGTTACGGTGGGGGCGGTGTCATGCAGGACATCCGCGCGGGACGTCTCCTCAAACATGAACTCAGGAACACAGTGCACGTGCTGATGGGGCTGCGCGAGCTCGCCCGACGCGAAGTGCCGGACGCCGTGGCGCTCGCCGGGGCGCGGCGGATCAGGAACGTGGTCGTGCGGGCCCTGCTGGTGGGCAAGGAACGGGCCGCCCGGGCGGGCGGGGTCCGGCTGGAGATCGACGAGGACTCGGCGCTCACCGGCGCCTCGGAGCTGTCGGGGGACATCGTCGCCGTGCTCGGCAACCTGGTGGACAACGCCGTCGACGCGGCCCTGGAGGGGCCCGCGCCCGAGCCGGCGGTATGGGTGTCGGTGCGGGAGAGCGCCGGGGACGTGCTGCTGCGGGTGGCGGACAACGGTCCGGGGATACCGCTGGACAAGCGGCAGTGGATCTTCACCACGGGCGCCTCCACCAAGCAGCGCGCCGACGGACCGGACCGCGGACTGGGGCTCGCCATCGTCCGGAAGGTCACCGCCGCGCGGGGCGGCACCGTCGCGGTCTCGGACCGGGCGGGCGGCGGGGCAGTGGTCACCGGGCGGCTGGTCACCGCGAGATGACGGCCGTGTTCAACGTCCTCGTCGTGGACGACGACTTCTATGTGGCCAAGATCAACTCGCGGTACGTGGCCGCGGTCCCCGGGTTCCGGGTGGTGGGCCAGATGCACAGCGCCGCGGACGCGTTCGGCGTCCTGGAGCAGGGCGGTATCGACCTCGTCCTGCTCGACCACTACCTGCCGGACGAGGACGGCCTGTCGCTGACCCGCCGGCTGCGCGCCCTCGGCCGTGACACGGACGTCATCATGGTGACGGCCGAGCGGAGTTCGGCCCTGGTCCACGAGGCCATGAGGGCCGGGATCCTCCAGTACATCGTGAAGCCGTTCACCTTCGACGCGCTGCGGCGCAAACTCGAGGCGTACAGCAGGCTTCGCGGGACGCTCAGCACCGGCCGGCTGGACCAGGAGCGGATCGACCGGATCGTCGGCGGTGGCGGATCGCAGACCGCCCTGCCGCTGCCGAAGGGGTACAACAAGCGCACGGTCGAGTTGATCATGGAGCTCGTCTCCCACACCGACCACCCGTTATCCGCGCACACGGTGGCGGACCGGACGGGGGTCAGCCGGTCCACCGCGCAGCGCTACCTGAAGCATCTCGAGGAGAACGGGAAGCTGCAGCTCACCCTGAGGTACGGGGACAGCGGCCGTCCCGAGCACCTGTACCAGGGGAAGTGACGTCGCCCCGCGGGATCCGCAGGGCGGCGCGACGGTCATACGACGTCACCGGCGAGGGGACGGACCCGCAGCCGGACGCCGAGCACGTCCACGGCGGCCCGGGCCGCCCGCACCGCCTCCTCGGCGGTCTCCGCGACCGCGCGGACCTGGGCCACCCGGGAGTCGGACGAGGCCAGGGCGGACACGGTGTCGCCCGGGTCGGCGGACACGGAGACCTCCGTCACGCCGGGCAGCGCCCTGGCCTCCTCGACACCCGTGATCTCCTCGAGCTCGCCGGGGGCGTCGACGGCCGCGAACCAGATCGCCGAGGCGCGGGGCGGACGCTGCTCGGCGAGCGTGGCCCGGACGCCGGGCAGGACGTTCTCCCCGAGCACGTGGCGGACCATGCACTCGGCGATGTCGACACCGGTCGCGTCGAGGGTCAGGGCCGGTATCTCGTCACCGCCCGCCCGTACGTGCGTCTCGATCACCCGGGGGCCCTTGCCCGTGAGGACGACCTCCGTGTGGGTCGGCCCCGAGCGCACCCCCAGCGCGTCCAGCAGCCGCCCGACGTACGCGTGGATCTCCGCCTGCTCCCCGGCGGACAGCGGCGCAGGGGACACGTGGCCCAGCTCGACCAGGCTGACCGGGTCGGAGTACTTCCGGGTGATGCCCACCACCTGGTGGTCGCCGTCGTAGGAGAACGCCTCCACGCTGAACTGCGGCCCCTCGAGGAACTCCTCCACCAGCACCCCGGTGTTGACCAGGCCCATGT
Organism: Streptomyces sp. NPDC003697; assembly: GCF_053587115.1. NCBI lineage: Bacteria > Bacillati > Actinomycetota > Actinomycetes > Kitasatosporales > Streptomycetaceae > Streptomyces > Streptomyces sp. NPDC003697. Next base: position 18,520 of record NZ_JBSFNN010000014.1, on the reverse strand, counting down.
AACTGCCGCCGGCCCGCTCGAAGGCGGCGGCCAGCCCGCTGTCGTCGGTGACCTTGGTGACGCCCGCGCTGCCCATGCTGTGGACCGGCTTGACCACGCAGGGCAGTCCGTGGTCGCGCACGAAGGCCCGCAGCTCCTCCAGGTCCGTCACGCGGCGGTACGCGGCGGAGTCGACACCGGACTCCCGCAGCCTCGCCCGCATCGCCTCCTTGTCGTGGACGACGGCGACCGTGTCCGGGCTGAGCGCTTCCAGGCCGAGCGCCTCACCGATCGCGGCGTATCGGTCCTGGTCGCGTTCGCCGAAGGTGGCGATCCTGGTGAAGGGGTGGATGGCGTGCACGGCCGAGGCCATGGCGATCCACTCCTGGTCGTCGGCGTCCCCCCGGACGGCGATGATCCGCAGGTGCCCGGCGGGCTCACGGACGTTGCGGACGTATTCCACCTGACAGATGGTGGTGGTGCTGACTCCGGGCCGGATGCCGCGGAGCAGGGCCGGGTGGTTCCGGCCCGTGCCCACGACCAGTACGTGTTCGTTCATCGGACGCTTCGTCTCTCTGTGTCGATCCGGTGTGCGCCGGGCCTACTGCCAGGCGGTGCTCGCGTGCCACCACTTGGTGACCTCGGCCATGCGCTTGCGGACTTCCTCGGCCGTCCCGGCGTGGACGAGGGCCTCGGCGGCCGCGTCGGTCGCGTGCTCCACGCCGTTCCGCCGGGTCCCCGCGGCCAGCTTCACCTCCAGCTCCACACCGGGGACGGGGCACGACCCGGCCGGCGGCACGAACGTGCCGTGACCGACGGGCAGCAGGAGCCAGCCGAGGAGCGCGGCGGGCGCGGCCGGCTGGTGGTCCAGGGCGAGGCCCGAGCCGCACTGCGCCCGCAGCCCCTCCCTGGCCAGCTGCACGCCGAAGGCGCGCTCGTAGACCTCGGCGATCAGCGCGCCGCCCGCCCGGCTGGCGATCTCGCACATCACCGGTTCGCCGTCCGGGCCGATCCACGCCTCGAGGTGGAAGGCGAGCGGGTCCGGGGCGGCGGGCAGCGCGGCGACCACGTCGGCGGCGAACCGCCTCAGCACCTCGGTGCGGGCGTCGTCCCGTTCGAGCAGCACACTGCCCAGGGACGTCCCGTCGGCGACGCGCTCCGCCAGGCCGCCGGTGTACTCGCAGGGCCAGGAGTGGACGATCCCGCCGTCCCGCATGATGCCGTCCACGTGGAAGAGGTCGCCCCGCACGAAGCTCTCCACCATCCACTGGCCCGGCACGTGGGGCACGGCCGACTCACGGCCGCCCGCCAGGAACGCGGCGACGTCCGCCGGGGAGCGCAGGATGGAGACCCCCTTGGCGGCGGCCCCGGTGCGCGGCTTGACCACCACCGGGAAGCCTTCCGCGTCGATGAAGTCGAGCAGGTCCATCGGGCCCTCGACCGCGGCGAAGGCCGGCACGCGCAGGCCCGCTGCCCGGGCCGTGCGCTTCATGACCAGCTTGTCGCGGTACGCGGTGGCCGACTCCACGCTCTGCCCGGGCGCCCCGAGCCGGGCCCGCAGCCGTGCGGCCCGCAGCACGTCGTTCTCGCTGGTGCTCGCCACCAGCTCGGCGCCGTGCTCCCGGGCCGCCTCCTCCGCGGCCTGCTCGGTCGCCCACGAGTGGTAGTCCTCGACGAGGCGGTGGCGCGGGAAGTGGGTGGCCAGGACCTCCTCCGCCCCGGCGACGGCCTTGGGCGTGGTGATCAGGACGACGGTGTCCGCGGTGTCGTCCAGCCACTCCTGCAGGGGGCGGCTGGTGAGCGGCTGACGGGAGAACAGCAGAACTCTGGGCATCAGATCCTCGTGAGGTCGGTGGAGGGAACGCCCCGCAGCCGGCTGTGGAGATGCACCAGGCTGTCGCCGGGCTCGCCCTCCACCACCTCGTCGACGGAGCACACCACCAGGTGGTGGTCCCCGAGCCTGGCCTGCTGGTACGGGGAGCAGATCAGCCAGCACAGGCAGTCGTCCAGCAGCGGGACGCCGTGCGGACCCGGGTGCCAGCGGGTGGGCGGCGCGAAGCGGTCCACGCCCGAGGACGCGAACAGCTTCGCCGTCTCGACCTGGTGCGCGCCGAGGAGCTGCACCCCGAACCGGGTGCAGTCCTTGATCCGCTCCCAGGTGCTCGAGGTCTCGGCGAGGGCGAAGGAGACCAGGGCCGGGCGGGCACTGACCGAGGTGAACGAGGTGACGGTCACCCCCGCCGGTCCGGCCGGGCCCGCGGCGGTGACCACCGTGACGCCCGCCGCGTGGGCGCGCAGGGCCGACCGCAGGGCCAGGGCCGTGACGGTCATGACCCGCTCCCGGTGGTGAAATCGGGGCGGGGCAGGCCCAGGTGGTCCCGCAGCGTGATGCCTTCGTACTCGGTGCGCATCAGACCGCGCCGCTGCAGCTCGGGGACCAGCAGGTCGACGATGGAGTCCAGACCGGTGGGCAGGCAGTCGGGCATGATGTTGAAGCCGTCGGCCGCCCCGTTCACGAACCAGTCCTCCAGCTCGTCCGCGACGGTCTCGGCGGTGCCCAGCAGGAAGCGGTGGCCCCGGCCGGCCGCCACCGACAGGTACAGCTGCCGGATGGTCAGGCCCTCGCGCCGCGCCTGCTCGTAGATCGTCTGCTGCTTGCCCGAGCTGCCCTCGGACGCCGGGAGTTCGGGCAGCGGCCCGTCCAGCGGGTACTGGGACAGGTCGACCATGCCGAGCTGGTACGAGAGCATCCCCAGGCCGACGACCGGGTCGACCAGCTCCTGGAGCTCCGCGTACCGGTCCTCGGCCTCCGAACGGGTGCGGCCGAGGACGATGAAGGCGCCGGGGAGGATCTTCACGTCCTCGGGGTTGCGGCCGTGGTCGGCGACCTGCTTCTTCAGCCCCTGGTAGTAGCTCTGCGCCCGCTCCAGGGTCTGCTGCACGGTGAACACCACCTCCGCCCACCGGGCCGCGAAGTCCTGGCCGTCGGGCGAGGACCCGGCCTGCACGATCACCGGGTGGCCCTGGGGCGGGCGGGCCACGTTGAGCGGGCCGCGCACCTGGAAGTGCTCGCCGTGGTGCCCGAGGACGTGCATCTTCGCGGGGTCGAAGAAGCGGCCGGACACCTTGTCGTGGAGGAACGCGTCGTCCTCCCAGCTGTCCCACAGGCCGGTGACGACCTCCATGAACTCCCGGGCACGGTGGTAGCGGGCGGCGTGCTCGGGCTGGGTGTCCCGGTTGAAGTTGCGGGCCTCGGCGTCGGTGGCGGAGGTGACCACGTTCCAGCCGGCCCGGCCGGCGCTGAGGTGGTCGAGCGAGGCGAACTGGCGTGCCACGGTGAACGGTTCGTTGTACGTCGTCGAGGCGGTCGCGGCGAGACCGATCCGCTCGGTGTGGACGGCCAGGGCCGACAGCAGGGTCAGCGGCTCGAAGTGCACCATCCGGCCCTGCCGGCTGAGCTCGTCGGCGTCGCGGTACTTGGTGCGCACCCCGGCGCTGTCGGAGAGGAAGACCATGTCGAACTTGCCGCGCTCGGCGGTCTGGACCAGCCTGCGGTAGTGCTCGAAGCTGTGTCCTCCGTCGGCGCGGGTGTCGGGATGGCGCCAGGCGGCGACGTGATGGCCCGGCGCGGGCAGGAAGGCGCCGAGTTTCATCATGCGGCGGAGCGATCTGCTCACAGGGGTCCTCCAAGGGCTGCGAAGGCGGGCGTCGGGAAGGGAAGAGGGGCGGGTCAGCCGAGCCTGCGTACCGGCGCGCCCGCCAGGAATGCCTCGATGTCCTCGACGGCCTGGCCGTAGTACGTGCGGTAGTTCTGCTGGGACACGTAGCCGAGGTGCGGCGTGGCCAGCAGCCGGGGCGCGGTGCGCATCGGGTGGTCGCCGGGCAGCGGCTCGACGTCGAAGACGTCGACCCCGGCGCCGGCGATCCGTCCCTCCCGCAGGGCGTCGAGCAGGGCCTCCTGGTCGACGATCGCGGCCCTGGAGGTGTTCACCAGGTAGGCGGACGGCTTGAGCAGCGCCAGCTCCGGGGCTCCGATCAGGGACCGGGTGCGGTCACTGAGCGCCAGGTGCACCGAGACGAAGTCGCTGCCGGACAGCAGCTCCTCCTTGGACGCGGCCGGCCGGACCCCGTGCTCCTTGGCCCGCTGCTCGGTCAGGTTCTGGCTCCAGGCCACCACGTCCATGCCGAAGGCGAGACCGACCTGCGCCACCCGGCTGCCGATCTTGCCGAGGCCGAGCAGACCGAGACGGCGGCCGTGCAGGTCGGCGCCGACGGTGGACTGCCAGGGGCCACCGGTGCGCAGGGCGGTGTTCTCGGCGACGATGCCGCGGGCCAGCCCGAGCAGCAGCGCCCAGGTCAGCTCCACCGGCGGGGTGGAGGAGCTCGTGGTGCCGCACACCGTCACGTCGTTGCGTGCCGCGGCCGCGAAGTCGATCACGGAGTTCCGCATGCCCGAGGCGACCAGGAGCGTGAGCCGGGGGAGCCGGTCCAGCGTCGAGGCGGGGAACGGGACGCGCTCCCGAAGGGTGACGATGATGTCGAAATCCCTTACCGCCTCGACGAGTTCGTCCTCCGTGCCGAAGTGCTGCGGGAAGCTGACGACCTCCACCCGGTCCAGGACCGGGCCCCAGTCTGCGAGGGACGTGGCGACGGCCTGGAAGTCGTCGAGGACGGCGCAACGCAGGTGCATGTCAGTGCTCTCCGATGTTTCCGCGGTGGGTGGGGTAGTGGACGGGGTCCGGCTGGGCGCCGAGGCCGGGAGTCCGGGGGCGGGAGATCACTCCGCGGTCGACCCGGGCACCGGTGAAGGGGTCGCCGGTCAGGTCCAGGTGGCCGTCGAGGTCCAGGTGGTCGGCGAGCCCCGCCAGTTGTGCCATGGCGGTCACGCCGAGGGAACTCTCCACCTTGCACCCGAGCATCACCTTCAGGCCGGAGCGGCGGGCCAGGACGATCGCCTCGCGGGCCGCCAGCAGGCCGCCGCAGGTGAGCAGCTTGATGTTGACGCCGCTCACCCGGCCCCGCAGCCGCAGGACGTCCTGCGGGCCCGCGCAGTCCTCGTCGGCGAAGACGGGGACCGGGGACCGTTCGTGCACGTGGCGCAGGTCGTCCGGTGAGCCGGGCGGCACCGGCTGCTCCAGGAGTTCCACACCGTGGCGGTGCAGTTCCTCGGCGACCCGGAGCGCCTGGTCGGGCGTCCAGGAGCCGTTGCCGTCCGCCCGGATGCGCCCGCCGTAGACCGAGCGCAGCACTCCCGCCCGGCTGCCGTCGTCCTCGGGGGTGAGCTTGAGCTTGAGGACCGGCCACGAGGCCGCCGCCCGCGCCTTGGCGCGCAGTTCGTCGTCCGGGCAGGCGCCGATGGACAGCGCGGTCGGCGCCGTCGGCAGCCCCGCGAGACCGAGCACGTGCCGCAGCGGCTGACCGCACGCCTTGCCCAGCAGGTCGTGCAGAGCCATGTCCACGGCCGACCGGGACGCCGCGCCGATGCCGGCCGCGTCCAGGCGCCCGAGGACGCGGCGCATCTCGTGCGGCGAGGCACCGCTGAGCAGCGGGGCACAGGCGTCGATCTCCGCCGGGTCCGCGTCCCGCGCGGTGCCGTACCCCGTCAGTCCCTGCCAGGTCAGCTCCAGCACGCACTGGCGCACGGCGGAGGTGACACCGGTGTTGCTGACGAAGGGCTCGGCGAGGCCGATCGAGGTCTGCCACCGGGTGACTCTCATCCCAGCACCTCCTCGAACGCGGCGACCACACCGCACGCCTGGCGGAACGTCAGGTCGCGGAACCCCTCGGGCTCCACCGGTGCGGCGGGAGCCCGCCGCACGGCGTCGGTGGGCACACCGCTGCCGTCCCGGAAACGGGCGCGCAGGTAGGGCGACAGCCGGTCCCCGTGCGCGGACAGCCAGGTGACGGTCGTGTCGTGGGTGGTGTCCGGATCGGCCGCGAGCACGGCCTTGAACAGGTCGGCGAGCAGCTCGCGGTCCTGCTGCTCGCTGTCGGGCGGGCACAGCATGAAGATCTGCGCGGGCAGCAGCGCGAAGCACAGCGGACGCACCTCGGCGAAGTCGCGCACCAGCGGACCGGTGATCGCGCGCAGCGAGCGGACGGTGGTCTTGCGGGCCAGATAGCCGCCGCGCCGCGGCGGACAGCCGGCCATCGCCCGGGCGCCCCAGTGCAGATGGGTGACGAAGGGGCTCTCGGAGGGCAGCCCCTGACGGCCGGGGAGATGGCTGCCGAGCAGGCCGAACAGAACGCTGCTCAGCTGGATCGAGATCACGGGCAGGACCGGGGGCAGCTCGCTCATCCGGGAGAAGAAGGCCCGGGGTTCGTTCAGTGCCCGGACGGTGAGCAGGGCCGCCTCGGCGAACGCCCGCGCGGACGGGTAGACGTGGTTCCCGATCGCGTAGCCCGCGCCGTGCCGGCGCACCTCGCAGCGGCCCACCGAACCGTCCAGCCCGGCGGCGTGGCTGATCAGTTCCGCGAAGGCCGCGCGCGGGTTCCGCCGGGCGGAGGCCTCCTCCAGCAGCAGGCAGAGCATGTCGGTCACCAGGGCGGCGTGATCGGCCAGGAAGGACGCCCACTGCCGGAACCGGTAGCCGGGCAGGGTCGTCATGCGCCGCCAGTGCACCTCGGCGAGCGGGACGAGCTCCCCGTCCAGCTCCGCCTGGGTCAGGGCGCAGAACAGCGGACGGCTGCGGTCCCGCCGGACGAAGGCCCGCCCGTCCCAGGTGTGCAGCGGCAGCACGATCCGCCGGCCGCCGTCGACCAGCGAACCCGGCAGGTAGACGTCGTCGCCGCCGTCGGTGTCGGCCTCGGTACGGGTGAAGCCGTAGATCAGCGGATAGCCGTAACCGCCCGCGCAGACGGCGGTGTTGAAGTCCATCGGGCCCGAGCGGCAGAGCGCGATGTCCTCCCAGTTGCCCAGGTGACCGGTGCGCGGCGGCAGCAGTCCCTCCGTGTCCCGCACCAGGTCGAGCAGGCTGCCGATCCGGACGTCGTGCGTGCCCAGGTGGAGGGTCGTGTAGGGCTTCTCGCCGCCGGCCAGTGCCGCCGTGCCGGTGGCGGACGGCGTCAGGCCGAGGCGCTCGAGGACGTTCGTGCTCACCCCGCCTCCTCGGCGCGCAGCCTGCCCAGCAGGTGCGGCAGGGTGCCGCCGGACAGCAGGACGTCCCACTCGCCGGCCGAGGTGACGTCCGCCCTCGCGGTGAAGGACACCCGGTCCGCGGTGACGTGCACCAGACCGCTCTCCCGCACGCCGTCCAGCGCCAGGTCGAAGGTCTCGTGCCCGGTCAGCCCGAGCGACGCCCAGTCCCGGCCCTCGGGCAGCAGCAGGGGCAGGATGCCCATGGCGCACAGGTTCGCTCGGTGGATGCGCTCGAAGCTCTCGGCGAGGACCGCCCGCACCCCGAGCAGCCAGGGGCCCTTCGCCGCCCAGTCACGGGAGGAACCCATGCCGTAGTTCCGCCCGGCGAGCACGACGAGGGGGGTGCCCGAGGCGGCGTAGCGCTCCGCGGCGTCGAAGACGGGGAGCCGTTCGCCGGTGGGCAGGTGCAGGGTGGTGCCACCGCTGTCGCCGTCGCCAACGAGCCGGTTGCGCAGCCGCGGGTTGCTGAAGGCACCCCGCGCCATCACCTCGTGGTTGCCGCGGCGCGAGCCGTAGGAGTTGAAGTCGCGCACCCCGTGGCGGCGCAGGTGGATGCCGGCGGGGGAGTCCTCGGGGATGTCGCCCACCGGTGAGATGTGGTCGGTGCTGACGTCGTCGCCGAGTGCCAGGAGCGCGCGGGCGCCGGTCAGCGGCCCGGCCTTCGGGCCGGCGTCGACGTAGGCGGGGAAGCGGATGTACGTGGACTCCTCGTCCCAGGGGAACGTCTCGCCGTCCCCGGCGGTCAGGGCGTCCCACTCCGCCACCGGCGCCTGGCCGGCGGTGAACAGCTCCGCGGAGAGGAACTCGGCCTCCAGCGCCTGCAGTTCGGACGCGTCCGGCCAGATGTCCCGCACGGTCACGGGGCCGCCGTCGCTGCCGACGCCCAGCGGTTCGCTGTCCAGGTCGGCGCGGACGTGCCCGACCAGGGCGAGCGCGACGACCAGCGCGGGGGAGGCGAGGTAGCCCGCGCGCACCTGGGCGTGCACCCGGGACTCGAAGTTGCGGTTGCCGCTGAGCACCGCGGCCACCGTCAGGCCCTCACGGGTCACGGCCTCGCCGACGCCCGGGTTCAGCGGTCCGCTGCCCCCGTTGCACGTCATGCAGCCGTAGCCGGTCACATGGAAGCCGAGCTTCTCCAGGTACGTCATGAGACCGGAGTCCTCGAGATAGCGGGTCACGGCCCTCGACCCGGGCGAGAGGCTGGTCTTCACGTGGGCGGGCACGCTCAGTCCCCGCTCGACGGCCCGCCGGGCCACCAGCCCGGCGGCCAGCATGGCCCGCGGGTTGGAGGTGCTGGTGCACGAGGTGATCGAGGCGATCACGATGTCGCCGTCGGTGACGCCGTCCGCCGTCCGTTCCGCGCCGCCGTGCAGCGCGGCGAAGGACGTGGGCAGCTCCCCGAGCGAGATCCGCTGGTCGGGCCGGGACGGGCCGGCCAGGGTCGGGCCGACCGAGCCGAGGTCGAACTCGATCACCCGGCCGAACCGCGGCTCGGCCTCCCCGGCGTGCTCGCGCAGCAGCCGCTGCCGTCGGCAGTACTCCTCGACCCGCCGCAGGAGCGCCTCGGGGCGACCGGTCTGCCGCAGGTAGGCGAGGGTGTGCCCGTCCACCGGGAAGAACGCCGACATGGCGCCGTACTCGGGCGCCATGTTGGCGACGGTGCAGCGGTCGGGCGCCGAGAGGGCGGTGAGGCCGGGACCGGTGAACTCGACCATCAGGCCGCGCACGTTCGCCTCGCGCAACGTGCGGCACAGCGCGAGGACCACGTCGGTCGCGGCGACGCCGGACGGCATCGTGCCGGTCAGGCGGACGCCGACCACCGGGGGGATGCGGACCGGGTGGGCCATGCCCAGCATCAGGGCCTCCGCCTCCAGGCCGCCGACGCCCCAGCCCAGCACGCCGAGACCGTTCACCATGGTGGTGTGGCTGTCGGTGCCGATGACGGTGTCCGGGAAGAGCGTCCCGTCCGGGCCCTCGGCCACCACGGTCGCCAGTCGCTCCAGGTTCACCTGGTGCACGATCCCGGTGCCCGGCGGTGTCACCCGTACGCCGCGGAACGCCTTCTGCGCCCACTTCAGGAACGTGTAGCGCTCCCGGTTGCGGCTCATCTCCAGGGCCTCGTTCCGGGCCAGGGCGTCCGCCGTGCCGGCCCAGACGGTCTGCACGGAGTGGTCGACGACCACGTCGACGGGCAGGGCCGGGCTGACCCGGCCGGGCTCGGCCACCCGGTCGCGCAGCGCGGCCAGGTCCACCAGGAGCGGTATCCCGGTGTAGTCCTGCACGAGGACGCGCGCAGGCCGGAACGGCATCTCCAGCGCCGGGTCGGCGCCCCGCGCCAACCGCTCGCCGAGCGCGGCGGCCCGCTCCGGGTCGCCGCCGCGCAGCAGTGACTCCAGCAGGACCCGGCCGGTGTACGGGACGGCGCCGAGGTCGAACCCGTGCCGCGCGGCGAACTCGGGCAGGGTGCTCAGGGACGCTGTTGTCACCGGTTTCCCTTCGAGTACGGGCGTGCGTGCGGGCCCACGTAGCTGAGCAGCGGCCTGATCAGTACGTTGTTGGACTGCTGTTCCAGGACCTGCGCCACCCAGCCGGCGGTGCGGCCGATCACGAAGAGGGGGACCGCCAGGTCGTCGGGCAGGCCGAGCAGCCGGTAGGCGAGGCCGGCGTAGAGGTCCACGTTGGCGGCGACACCGTGCCGGCTGTAGGGGCTCATGGCGGCGGCGACGGCGTCGAGGGTCTCCAGCCCGGACGTGTCCCCGCGCTCCTCGCTGAGCTCGACGACGGTCGCCCGCAGGTGCCGCACCCGCGGGTCCTCGGTGCGGTAGACACGGTGGCCGAAGCCCATCACCGGCTCCCCGCGCCCCCGCAGTTCGGCGACGTAGGCCGCGGCCCGCTCCGGCGAGCCCACCTGGTCCAGCAGCGTCATCACACGCTCCGCCGCCCCGCCGTGGACCGAGCCGCCGAAGGCCGCGATCGCGGCGGTGAGCGAGGCCGTCATCCCGGCCCGGCAGCCCGTCGCCACCCGCGCCACGAACGCCGAGGCGTTCGAGCTGTGGTCGGCGTGGACGATCAGGCCCCGGTTGATGAACCGCACCGCGGCGGGCGTCGGGGACTCACCGAGGAGCGCCGTCAGGAAGGACTCCGCGTAGGAGGTGTCCTCGGCCGGCACCAGCGGCTCGCGGCCGGTGCGGAAGGCGTGGTGCGCGGCGACGATCATCGGGATCTGGCCGAGCAGCGTGATCCCCGCCTCCCGGGCCTGCTCGTAGGTCTCGTCGGAACCGTCCGCCCGGCGCTGACCGAACGCGGCGAGCGCGGAGACGCAGGTGCGCAGTGCCACCACGGGGTGGGCGTGGGCCAGCGAGCGGGCCAGGTCCAGGACCGGGCCCGGCAGCGCGCGGGCGGCGAGCAGCTCCTTGCTGAATCCCTCCAGCGAGGTGGCGTCCGGCAGTTCGCCGTGGATCAGCAGGTGGGCGACCTCCTCGAAGGAGGCGTGGGCGGCCAGGTCGTGGATGCTGTAGCCCCGGTACTCCAGGACGCCGGCGACGCCGTCGATGTGCGTGATGGCCGTCCGGTCGAAGACGACGCCCTCCAGGCCGCGGTGCACGGCGGCACGGTCGTCGGGTGCGGCCGGCCCCTGCTGCGGGGTGTTGCCCGCCACGAACTCCCGTATCGCGGCGACCGTGCGCAGACTGAGCGTCAGCTCGTCGTCGACGGGGACGCCGTACTCCTTCTCGAGCGCCACCATGAGCGAGACGTGGCCCAGCGAGTCCCACTCCCTGATCGACTGGTATTCGACCTCGTCGGTGACCCGGGCCTGCGGAATGCCCAGGGTGCGGGCGATGAGCTCGTCAACGCTGCTCATGGCTCCCCTTCTGCAAGTGGTCGTTGGGACAGGGCGGGCGCGGCCCCGCGGGGCCGCGCGTCAGCTGTTGCCGGACCGTTCGTCCAGCAGTCGGCGCAGGGCCTGGCGGTCCACCTTGCCGTTGGCGTTCACCGGCAGGGCGTCCACCAGGTGGACGGATCTCGGCGCCATGTAGGCGGGCAGGCCCGCCGCGCAGGCGTCGCTCAGGGCGTCCGGGTCGTCCGCCCCGGACACCACCGCGGTGACGGTCTGGGCGTCCGGCCACACCAGGCACGCGGCCTCGGCCGCCCCGGCCCGGCGCAGGACGGCCTCGATCTCGCCCAGCTCGACACGGTGACCGCCGATCTTGACCTGCTGGTCGTTGCGCCCGAGGCAGACGAACTCACCGTCCTGCAGCCGCACCAGGTCCCCGGTGCGGTAGTACGTCCGGCCGTCGCGCTCGAAGTAGCGCTCCGCGGTGAGCTCGGGGGCCCGCCAGTAACCCGGGGTGGTCTGCGGTCCGGCCATGCACAGCTCACCGGTCCCGCCGTCCGGGACGGGGAGGAGGTCCTCGTCCACCACCAGGGGGTGCAGTCCGGGGTACGGCCGGCCGATCGGCACGTTGTCGTGGACGCACCGGGCCGGACTCGTCCGCGGATCCCAGCGGTGCACCGTACAGGCGATGGTGAGTTCGGTCGGCCCGTAGAGGTTCTCCACCACCGAGTGCGGGGCCGCGGCCTGCCAGTCCTCGGCGGCCGCGCGGGGCAGCGCCTCACCGCAGAACAGGCTCCAGCGCAGGGTGGGCATCGTCCCCGGCTTCAGCACCCCGCGCCGTCGCAGCACCGCTGCGACGGACGGCACGGAGAACCAGACGGTGATCTGGTTGCGTTCGAGGTACTTGAACGGAACGAGGAGCTCCAGCGGATCCATCGCGCAGACCCGCGCCCCGTGCTCCCAGGCCATGAAGAGGTCGAAGACCGACAGGTCGAAGGTCTGCTCGAAGGTCTGGGTGAGCCGGTCGTCGGGGGTCAGCGCGTAGCGCTCCTGGTTGGCGTCGAGGAACGCCCGCACGTTGGCGTGGGTCACCGGCACCCCCTTGGGTGCGCCGGTGCTGCCCGAGGTGAACAGCAGGTACGCCGGATCCTGCGGCGACACCTCCGGGAACCGGTCCAGCGCGGTCGCCGCGGCCAGATCGGCCGCGTCCAGGACGCGCGCGTCACCGAGGTCGGGGGCGTCGGCCCGCAGGGTGTCGGGCAGGAGGACGACCGGCCGGCGCGGCAGGCTCCGCAGCAGCTCGGGGAGTTGGGGCAGGGACGCGGCGTCGGCCAGCACCGCGTCCACCTCCGCGCGCTCCAGCATCGTCGAGGTGCGCTCCGTGGGGAACTTGCGGTTGAGCGGTACGAACGCCGCGCCCGCGAGCAGCGAGGCGGCCACCCCGAGGTAGGAGGTCACGCTGCGCTGGGCGAGGACCGCCACCCGCTGCGGCCGGCGGCCGACCGCCTCGACCAGCACCGAGGCCCAGCGGCGTGCGGTGTCGGCGGCCTCCGCGTAGGTGACGTCACGGCCCTGGACGGTCAGGGCCACGTGGTCGGGGAGAAGGGCCGCGTGACGGAGGAGGCCGCTGCCCAAACGGTGGTCGAGTGCGGTGGTCATGTCGTTCCGGCCTTCAGTAACGGCAGTTGTGGCGCGATCTGCCTGTCGGCTGTACGGGGGCAGACGCTAGCCCCGCCCCGGCCCGGTGGAACGATTACGTGCGCACTGCCTCTTAACCGGGAAAAACCCGGTGCTCAAAGCTCAAGAGGCGGAACTGGCTTTTCGCGGTAATGCCGCTTTGTGCTCGCAACCGCGGCCGCTCCCGGGCCTTGACCTACCCTCGTCGCGGACAGAAGCGAGGAGATCCCCGGAATGCTCACACGTTTCCTTCCCCCGCCCGGCCCCGCCAGGCTCATCACCGTCATCACCATGGTGCTGACGCTGGGGCAGGGGCTGTGGATGGCCATCAACGCGGTCTACGCGGTCGAGATGCTGCGCCTGACGCCGACCCAGCTCGGCATCAGCGTCAGCGCCGCGGCCGCCCTCGTGCTCCTGTGCAGCACCCCCCTCGGGCACCTCGCCGACCGGGCGGGTCCCCGCGAGGTGCAGGTGTGGGCGTACGTCCTGGCGACGCCGCTGACGGTGGCCCTGGTGTTCGTGGACGGCTTCGTGTCCTACCTCGTGGTGACGGCCGTCCAGGCCGTCGCCTACCGGGCGGGCCGCAGCGCCCGCAAGGCGATGATCGCGGCGCTGATCCCCGCCGCGGACCGGGTGCGTCTGCTCGCCTACGTGCGGGCGGCCAGCAATGTGAGCGTCTCGATCGGCGCGGCCCTGGCGGGACTCGTGATCGCGGCCGGCAGCCGCCCGGCCTACCAGGGCGCCGTGCTGTTCACCGCCGCGTGCTTCCTCGCCACCGGCCTGCTCACGCTGAAGGAACAGCATGTCCCGCCGGTCCCCGCCAAACCCGGATTCGCCTTCTCGGTGCTGCGCGACCGGCCGTTCCTGCTGTTCACCGCCCTCGACGGGATGCTGACCACGCACGCCCTGCTGCTCGACGTGGTGCTGCCCCTGTGGGTGCTGCACCACACCGGTGCGCCCCGGTGGATGAGCGCCGTCATCCTCATCCTCAACACCGTCCTGGTGGTGGCCCTGCAGACCAGGGTCGCGCGGGGGGCGGACGGGCCGACGGCGGCGGCGAAGGCCAGTCTCCAGGGCGCGGGCTGCGTCACCGGTGCCTGCGCCGTGTTCGCCCTGAGCAGCGGCGCCGGGACGCTGACCGCGGTCCTGCTCCTCCTGGTGGGTGCCGTGATCCACGCCCTCGGCGAGATCCGGCAGGCGGCGGGCAGCTGGGGAGTGGCCTTCAGCCTCGCCCCCGACGACGCCCAGGGGCAGTACCAGGGCACCCACGCCATGGGTATCGACCTCGGCAAGATGATCGGCCCCGCGGTCTTCACCTGGCTGGTGCTCGAACACGGGGCCGTCGGCTGGATCGTCCTGGCCGCCGCGTTCGCCCTGCTGGGAGCGGCGATGCCGACGGTCGTCGGGTGGAGCGTGCGCAAGGGCGCCGAGGACACCGAGGAACCCGGGCGCATCGCCGCAGCGGGCTGACACGAGGAGAAGCGCGGTATGACGCAGTGGCACGTGGCTCCGCGGAGTGTGAACCTGCAAGGCGTCTGCCTCGTCGACCGGGCCACCGGCTGGGTCGTCGGCGACGGCGGGATGATCCTCGCCACCCACGACGCAGGGGCCACCTGGACACCCCAGGGCGACACCGACAAGGACCTCCGGGCGGTGTCCTTCGCCGACGGCGCCAGAGGCTGGGCCGCCGGGCGGGACGGCACACTGCTCAGGACCATCGACGGCGGCACCCGCTGGGAGCAGTGCGCCGCCGGCACCACACGCAACCTCTACGGGATCTCGTTCGCCCCCTCCGGGCGGACCGGGTGGGCCGTCGGCGACGGCGGCACGATCCTCGCCTCGTCCGACGGCGGACTCACCTGGCAGTCGCAGAACCCGGCGGGGGAGACCCACTTCACCCGCTGCTGCGCGGTCGACGACCGGGTGGCGTGGGTGGTGGGCAAGCACGGCAGCGTCCTCGTCACCACCGACGGCGGACAGACCTGGACGGACCGCACCCGCGCCACCACGGCCGACCTGAAGGGCGTCTTCGCGGTCTCCGCCGAGCTGTGCTGGGCCGTGGGACGTTCGGGCACCCTGCTGTCGACGACGGACGGCGGCGCGCACTGGGACGCCGCGGACGGCGTGACCGTCCTCGACGTCTACGGGGTGTGGGCCTCACCCGACGGCCGCACCGTGCGGGCCTCCGGGGACGACGGCCTGGTACTCGGCTCGGACGACGGGGGCCGCACCTGGTCGCACCTGGACAGCGGCACGCCCAAGGACGTGGTGACGCTCGCCTTCACCGCCGACGCGCGGTACGGGTGGGCCGCCGGGGACGACGGTCTGATCCTCGCCTCCGCGGACGCCGGCCGGACCTGGACCGCGCAGCTCAACGGCACGTACAAGGATCTGGTGGGCGTCCACGGCGCGGGTTCCACCCGGTGGGCGGTCGGTCAGGACGGCACGATCCTGACCACCGCCGACGGCGGAACCGCCTGGCGGGCCCGCGGGGAAGCCGGCCGGCTCCTCTGGGCCGCGCACGTCCTCGACGACGAACAGCGCGGCTGGGTGGTGGGTGCCGGGGGGACGGTGCTGGCCACGGCGGACGGCGGCGGGAGCTGGCAGCGCCGGGACGTGCCCGTGGACGTGGATCTGTTCGGTGTGCACTTCGCGTCGGACGAACAGCGCGGCTGGGTGGTGGGTGCCGGGGGGACGGTGCTGGCCACGGCGGACGGCGGCGGGAGCTGGCAGCGCCGGGACGTGCCCGTGGACGTGGATCTGTTCGGTGTGCACTTCGGGCCGGGCGGGCGCCGGGGCTGGGTGGTGGGTGCCGGGGGGACGGTGCTGGCCACGGCGGACGGCGGCGCGAGCTGGCACCCCCAGGACACGCCGGTGCAGGCCAACCTGACGCATGTCCACGCCGTCGGCGACGACAGCGCCTGCGCGGTCGGACGCGCCGGCACCCTGCTCGTCACCCACGACGGCGGCGCCACCTGGGCGCCACGGGACAGCGGCACCCGGGCGGCCCTGTGGTCCGTCGCCTTCGCCCCGTCCGGAGAGCGGGGCTGGGCGGTCGGCGACCTCGGCACGGTGCTCGTCACCGAGGACGGCGGCGAGGTGTGGAAGGCCCGGGAGACCGGGACGTCCGGGAACCTCAAGAGCGTGTGGGCGGCCGCGGACGGCCGGCACGCGCACGTCGTGGGCGACGGCAGCCTGGTCCTGGCCACCCGGGACGGCGGCACGTCGTGGACCCGGCAGGTGGCCGGCACCGGCAAGAACCTGTACGGCGTCCGCATCCTCCCCGAGGCGCGCCGGGGCTGGGTGGTCGGCGACGGGGGCACCATCCTCGCCTGCCGGGAAGCGGGCACCTGGGCTCCGCAGCCGAGCCGCACCACGGGGAACCTCTACACGCTCGCCGCGGCCTCGCCCGAGGCGGCCTGGGCGGTGGGCCGGGGCGGCGTCGTCCTGGTCACCGGCGACGCGGGCGCCTCCTGGCGGTCGCAGGACAGCGGAACCGTCAGGGACCTGCTGGCGGTGTGCGTCCGTCCGGACGCCCGCACCGGTTGGGCCGCGGGCGATCACGGCACGATCATCGCCACCCGGGACGGCGGGGCGACCTGGCTGACCCGGCCCACCCCCACGGGTGAGGTGCTGTGGGGCATGGACTTCGCCGACGCGCGGACCGGCTGGGCCGTGGGTCTCGGCGGCACGATCCTGCACACCCGCGACGGCGGGGACACCTGGGGCTCGCAGGACGGCGGCACCCCGGACGACCTGTTCGGCGTGTACGCCGCCGACAGCCGGACCTGCTGGGCCGTCGGTGACCGCGGCACGGTCCTCAGCACCCGGGACGGCGGCCGCACCTGGCAGCGCGGCTCGACCGGCACGACGCAGAACCTCAACGCCGTCGCCTTCTCGGCGGACGGCGCCACGGCCCTCGCGGTGGGCCGCAGCGACACCGTCCTCACGTCCCGGGACGGCGGCGTCACGTGGCGGACCGGTTCGACCGGCACCGGGATGTCGCTGTGGTCCGTGCAGCTCGTCTCGGCGCGGGAGGCATGGGTGGTCGGCGACGAGGGGACCGTGCTGTCGACCTCGGACGGCGGCACCACCTGGGACCGCCACCCCTACAGCCCGGCCAAGGACTCGGTCGTCCACTGGTAGCACGCGCCCGGGAACCCCGGACGCGCCGTCAGGCGCCCCGGCAGAAGTCCCGGACACCCGACACAGGAGAAACAGATGAGCAGCACCACCCCGTTCGCGGACATCCCGACGACCACTCTCGCCGACGTCCTGGGACGCGGGCAGGTCATGGACATCACCATCCGGCCGCTGTGGCCCTCGATGCCCCGCTTCGCCGGCCCCGCGTTCACCGTGCAGTGCCCGCCCGGGGACAACCTGATGCTGCACGCGGCGATCCACCGGGCCGAGCCCGGCTCGGTCATCGTGGTGGAGTCCGGCGACCTGGACTACGCGCTGGCCGGCGGGAACGTCTGCGCCGTGGCCCAGCGCCGCGGGGTCGTGGCGTTCGTGGCCGACGGGCTGATCCGCGACCTCGCCGAGGTGCGGGAGGCCGGCTTCCCCGTCCACGCCCGCGGAGTCATCCCCTTCCCCGGGAGCAAGAAGGCCGTCCGGCCGCTGAACGAGCCGGTGCGGTGCGGCGGCGTGCGGGTCGAGGCCGGTGACGTCGTGGTGGCCGACGAGGAAGGCGTGGTCGTCGTCCCCGGCGCGCGTCAGGAGGAGGTACTGCGCCAGGCCCGGGCCAAGCTGGCCAAGGAGGCGGACGAGTCGCTCGACGCCTGGCAGGAGGCGCACCGCACGCGCATCGACCGGATCCTCGCCGAGTCCGGCTTCGAGGACTGAGCGCCGGTCCCATGCTCAACCGTCTCCTTCCGGTGCACGGGCCCGTGCGGACCTTCCTCGGCATCGTCCTGGTCCTCACCCTGGGGCAGGGACTGTGGATGGCGCTCAACGCCGTCTACTCGACCACCGTTCTGCACCTGTCCGCGTCGCAGTTCGGTGCCGGCGTCGGGCTCGCCGCCGGCGTGGCGCTGCTCCTGAGCACGCCCAGCGGCCACCTGGCGGACCGGATCGGGCCGCGCCGGCTGCAGATCTGGTCCCTCACCGCGATGGGCCCGCTGTCGGCCGCGCTGCTCCTGGTCTCGGGCTACCCCTCCTACCTGGTGGTGGTCTGCACGCAGGCGGTGGCCTACAGCGCCAGCCGCAGTGCCCGTCTGGCGATGATCGCCGGGCTCGCCCCGCCGGAGGAGCGGGTGTCCGCGCGGGCGTACATGCGGACGGTGAGCAACGTCAGCGCGACGGCCGGCGCCGGGGCGGCGGGCCTGCTGCTCGCCGTCGGCAGCACCACGGCCTACCGGGCCGCCGTCGTCGTCGTGTCGCTGGCCTACCTGGCCAGCGGCCTGCTGACGCTGCTGCTGCCCACCGTGCCCCCGCAGCCGGCCCGGCCCGGCCCGGCGCTGGTGGTGCTCCGCGACCGCCCCTTCCTCACCTTCGTGGTGCTGGACGGCCTGCTGTCCATGCACAACATGCTGATCGAGGTGGTGCTGCCGCTGTGGGTGCTGCACCGCACCGGCGCACCGCGCTGGGTGATCGCGGCGATCATGCTCCTCAACACCGTGCTCGTGGTGGTCCTCCAGGTGCGGGCCTCCCGCGGCACCGACGAACCGGAGACCGCCGCGCGGGCGGCCCGCGGCGGAGCCCTGTGCATCGCCGCCGCCTGCGTCGTGTTCTCCCTGACCCAGGGCGCCTCCGCGGTCACGGCGTCGGCACTGCTGCTGCTGGGCGCCCTCGCGCACGTCCTCGGCGAGGTGCGGCAGGCGGCGGGCAGTTGGGGCATCTCGTTCGGGCTCGCCCCCGCGCACGCCCAGGGCCAGTACCAGGGGACCTCG
>NZ_JBSFNN010000013.1:0-115337 GCF_053587115.1 Streptomyces sp. NPDC003697 | reverse complement strand
AACGCGATCCCCGTAACTACCTGGCCTTTCTCGGCCTCGCCGCCGCCCTGTGTTGCTACAAGCGACTGCTCCGCCTCACCACATAGGACACGGTCTAAGCCACGCGGGTGGGTCCCTCAACGGCGGGCGCGCCAGACAGCGTCGCGGGTGCCGGCCTGCTGTACGGGCCGGTGGGCGTGCGCATAACCGGCAGTCGACGCCGCGCGGGCTCAGGCGGAACGAGGCGCCTTGCCGCCGCAGGCATGGGGTAGGGAGGGGGATGGCATCCCCCTTCCCAGCCTGGGGCGCGTGCGTGGGCTCAACTGGTGTAGGTCAGGCTGGCGATGGCGTCGTGGCTGTGAATACTTTCCAGGTTCTTCGCCTGGATCGCATGATTCAGCCCCTTTTCGCGGCATGCGAGGCTTATATCACGGATGATGTCTTCGGCGAAAACAGGATGGTCGTAAGCCTGCATGGTGACGACTCGCTCGTCGGGCCGCTTGATGAGCGGGAAGACAGGGGCGGAGCCGACGTTGCGCAGCAGGTCGACGATTTCGTGGATCGCCAGGGGGTAGGGCGCGTCGGTGGTCCCGGTGACCGTGAGGGTGATCTCGCTGCGCTGGTTGTGGGCGCCGTAGTCGGAGATGGCCTTGGAGCACGGGCACAGGCTGGTGACGCCGGTGGTCACCGTGGTGGCGACGGTGCAGGTGTCGGCGGTGATGCGGCCGGTAATGGTGACGTCGTGGGTTTGCCACGACTGTCGCTTACTGGCGGGTGCGGTAACGGTCGTGGCGATGGGCAGGGACAGCGTCAGTGCCAGGGTGGGGGCTTCGAGCAGTTCGAGCCCTCGTTTGAGGGCGATGGGCAACTCCTGCGGGGCGAGGGTGGCCACTTGCTCGTGCACCAGGGCGATCATGCGGCTCATGTGGGTGCCGCGCCGGTCGGCTTGCAGGCCGACGGTGACGCTGATGTCGGCGATGCCGTTCTGGCGCGTGTGGCCGTCATCGAAGGTGACGGGGTAGCGCAGGCCGCTGATCCCTACTTCGTCGATGGCGATGCCGCGGGGGTCGGCCTCGTTTTGGATGTCGTGCATGCTGCTACTCGCCTCGGTAGGTGCAACCGGAGGTGCAGGTCTCGCGCACGGTGATCGCTGACAGGGCGGGGAGTTCGGCGATCATCCGGTCCCAGATCCAGCGGGCCAGGTTCTCGCTGGTGGGGTTTTCCAAGCCTTCGATGTCGTTCAGGTAGTAGTGGTCTAGTTGTGCGTCGATGGGCTTGAATGCACGCTTGACGTCGCCGAAGTCCATCACCCAGCCTGCTTCCGCATCCACTGGCGCTTCGACCTGTACGGTGATCTTGTAGGAGTGGCCATGGAGGCGGGCGCATTTGTGTCCTTCGGGGACACGTGGCAGGCGGTGGGCTGCTTCGAAGGTGAACTCGCGAAAGATTTCCATTACTGAATTCCCAGATACTTGTGCGTCTGGAGGGAAAGTGTCCAGCGCGGGTTCTCCATGCAGTACTCGACGGCGGCGCGAGTGTGGGCCTCGCGATGAGCGTCGTCCAGGGGTTGCAGTCTGAAGTGGCGGAAGTTGAGGTCTTCGAACTGGGCGGGGTCGCCGCCGGCCTGGGGATACACCAGCTTGAGTTCGTCGCCGTGAGTGAGGACCAGTGTGGAGCCGATCTTGGGGCTTACGCACAGCCAGTCGATACCCCGGGGTGCCGGGCGGGTGCCGTTGGTTTCCACTGCGACTTCGAAGCCGCGGTCGTGGATGGCGTTGATGGCCTTCTCGTCCAACTGCAGTAGGGGTTCTCCTCCGGTACACACCACGAACCGGTGTGCGCGATCGGCAGTGGGCCAGGCAGCTTCCACGGCGGCGGCCAGGTCGTCGGCGGTGGTGAAGCGGCCGCCGCCTTCGCCGTCGGTGCCGACAAAGTCGGTGTCGCAGAACTGGCAGATGGCGCGGGCGCGGTCGCGTTCGCGGCCGGTCCACAGGTTGCAGCGAGAGAAGCGGCAGAAAACTGCAGGGCGGCCTGCGTGACTGCCTTCCCCTTGGAGGGTGTAGAAAATTTCCTTGATCAGGTAGGTCATCAGGCGCTCTGGTACTGGACCGGGTCCTTCACGCCGGCCTCGGCGAAGCCTTTCAGGCGCAGCAGGCACGTCTCGCACTTGCCGCAGGCCCGTCCCTGTTCGTCGGGGTCGTAGCAGGAGGAAGTCAGGGAGTAGTCCACACCCAGACGCAGGCCCTCGCGGACGATGTCGGCCTTGGACAGTGCGATCAGGGGAGAATGCAGTGTGATCTTGGAGGTGCCTTCGACGCCGGCTCGGGTGGCCAGGTTGGCCATCGTGGCAAAGGCCTCCATGTACTCGGGGCGGCAGTCGGGGTAGCCGCTGTAATCCACGGCCGTGACCCCGGTGAAGATGTCGCTGGCGCCGACAGTCTCGGCGAAGGCCAGTGCGAACGACAGGAAGATCGTGTTGCGGGCCGGCACGTACGTGATCGGCACCCCGGACTGGGGCGTGTCCTGGAGCGACTCGTGCTTGGGCACCTCAATGTCGGCGGTCAGGGCAGAGCCGCCGAAGACCCGCAGATCGATGTCGGCGATGACGTGCCGGGCCACCCCCTGTGCCTGGGCGACCCGATGGGCTGCCTCCAGTTCGATGGAGTGGCGCTGACCGTAGCGAAAGCTGAGCGCGTAGGGAGTGAATCCCTGGTCCTTCGCGATGGCCAGCACCGTGGTCGAGTCCAGGCCGCCGCTCAGCAACACGATCGCGGGACGATCCATGCTGTCACTCCCTTGTCTGATGTCCAGTTTCCTCAGTTGAGGCAGGCGAAGCCTACCCCGGTAACTACCGGCTACAGTAATCACGACAAGAGACGAGTTAGAGAAGCCAGAGGTCGATCCGCAGTGAACGAGTTGCCCATCGTGGTCACGTGCACGGACCGGAAGGCTTCACCACCCGTGACCGCCCTGCGGGCCCGCTATCTGCCCGCCGCGGATCTGCCCGAGAGGGCCGCGGAATGGGAACGCCGCCTTCGAACCGCCTCCGAGGCGCGGGTGGAGTTGGCGCATCTCTACCAAGGGGACCAGTGGCGGCGTGCTCAAGCCCTGGCTGCCGTTGCTACCCATGCCGGGTTCGCGCCCCGCCTGTATGTGGCCTCGGCCGGACTGGGTCTGCGATCAGTCTCCAGTCTCGCCCCCTCCTACGCGGCCACTTTCACGTCCCGACACGCAGATTCCGTGGCTTCCTCCACATCCCAGGCGGCCGACTGGTGGGATCGCCTGCAGTGCATGGACGAAAGTCACAACTTGTCCGAGATTGCGGCTTCTGTCGGACGAATCCTTGTGGTGCTGTCCGAGACGTACGCCCAAGCCATGCACCGCGACCTGCTCGCCCTGGCGGCCAGTGGAGCCGACACAGTGCTCATCGGAGGCGCCTGCGACCTGGACGGCGTGCTGCGCATCCCAGCCAACGCCGCCCTGCGCAACGCCCTGGGCGGCACCCTCACCAGCCTCAACGCCCGCATGGCGGCAGCCTGGCTGCAGCACTGCACACCCGGCCGCCTCATCACCCCTGCCGCTAAAGAGCGTTGGACGGCCTGGGTCGGCCAGGCGGCCTGCCCAGAACGCTACGCCCGCACCCCGATGTCGGACGCTGCAGTGATCGACTTCATCAAAGACATGAAAAGCCGCTACCCAGACTCGTCCCGCACGCGCCTGCTACGCCTACTGAGAGACAAGGGGATGGCCTGCGAACAAAAGCGCTTCGCAGGCCTGTACTCGTCAACGATTGGCCAACGATGACCTCCACTGTGCTTAAGCGTCGGGCTCTGCGGATCGATCAGCACCCCACGATCCCGCTGTATGTGTTCACCTTGGCGGCGGAAGAGGTCCACCAGGTCGCCGACGTCGCCCGAATCTCCCGAGACGAAGCGGGCAAACTGATCGGCTACCAACGCCCCGAGAAGAAGCAGCACGTGAAGCAGATCCTCGAGTACCTCGACGGCGAGGAAGTCCTGTTTCCCAACGGGCTGATCATGGCGCTGCCCTCCAGCGTGCGGTTCAAGTCCAGCCCGGGCCCGGGCAGCAGCGACGGCCTGTGCACCTCGGGCACGCTGGAGATCACCCTGCCCGATGCCCCCGACGCCCCCCGGCCGGCCTGGATCGTCGACGGTCAGCAGCGCAGCCTCGCCCTGGCTCGCACCCGCAACACCCGCCTGGCTGTGACCATCGCCGGCTTCGTTGCCGAAGACCTGGAGACCCAGCGCGACCAGTTCTTGCGTGTGAACACGGTGTCCCCGCTGCCCACCAATCTCGTGACCGAACTCCTCCCGGAAGTCGGCACCCTGCTGCCGACCAAGCTCTCCGCCCGCAAACTCCCCGCCGTGCTGGTCGAGGCCCTCAACCACGACAAGGACTCACCCTTTCGGGGCCTGGTGCGCCGCCCGTCCACCGCGGCCGAGCAGAAGACGGACGCCGTCGTCACGGACAACAGCCTCACCACGGCCATCCAGGAATCCCTCAACTCCCCGTCAGGCGCCTTCTTTCCCTACAAAAATCTGTCCAATGGCACGGTCGACACGGCCACCATCCGCCAGATCCTCGTCGTCTACTGGACCGCGGTGCGCGACACCTTCCCCGACGCGTGGGGGTTGCCAGCGACCAAGAGTCGGCTGATGCACGGCGTCGGCATCCGCTCCATGGGACGCTTGATGGATCGCGTCATGATGGCCATCGACCCCGCCTCACCCCATGCCGTGGAGTTGGCGCGGGACGAACTTGCCTTGATCGCACCGCACTGCCGCTGGACCCAGGGACGCTGGCCCGACCTGAACACCCCCTGGAACGAACTCCAGAACAACCCCCGCCACATCAGCACCCTGTCGAACTACCTCCTCCGTATCTATGTGCAGGAAAAGGCAAAGGCCGCGTGAAATTCTATTTCCCTGACAGTCAGGACCTGGTGAGCCCCACGTACGACTTCATTAACGATGAGTACTCGCCCTACCGAGTCCGTCAGCGCGATGACGTCTACGCCCACCAGGCCGTGACGCCGATCCCCTACGACGGGATCCTTGTCAGCAAGGCGGTTGTCGACGGATCCATGAAGGGGGCAGGTAAATACTCTGCCCCCCAGCGCGAGCGCTTTTACCGCCTGGGCGTGAGGAACTTCTTCCGTCTCCCCGACGAATGCTCCACCATCGGAGACTGCGGCGCCTTCAACTATATCGACGAAGAGCGCCCACCCTACGAAGTCGACGAAGTCCTTGACTTCTACGGCCGATGCGGTTTCGACGCTGGCATCAGCATCGACCACATCATCTTCGGCTACATCCCTCAAGAATCCAACACGGAACCAGAAGCGGCGTGGGTGGAACGCCAGCAGATCTCTCTGGAACTCGCTGAGAATTTTCTCGTCGCGACCAAAAAGCGCGGCGCCCGCTTTGAACCCGTCGGCGCCGCCCAAGGTTGGGGACCCGACAGTTACGCCCACTCCGTCGCGCAACTGCAGAAAATGGGATACCGGCGTATCGCCCTCGGCGGCATGGTCCCCCTCAAGTCCCACGAGATCCTGGCCTGCCTGCGAGCCATCGACGAAGTACGCAAACACGACACCGAACTACACCTGCTCGGCATCAATCGCGTCGACAGCATGGAGCAGTTCGCCCGCCACGGCGTGACCAGCTTCGACAGCACCTCCGCCTTCCGTCAGGCCTTCATGGACGACCGCAACAACTACCACACCGCTACCGGTGCCTATACCGCCATCAGGGTCCCCCAAGTCGACGGCAACCCCGCACTCAAACGTCTCATCCTGTCCGGAAGTGTCTCCCAGGCTCAGGCCATCACCGCAGAGCGGGCCTGCCTGCGCGCACTGCGGGAATTCGACAGCGGAGAGAACTCGCTCGAAGAAGTACTCGACGCCCTCGCTGCCTATGAGTCGCTCGTCCTCGGCCCGAAGAAGAAGAGCTACCTCGCATACTACGAGCGCATCCTCAGCGACGCTCCCTGGCGCGCCTGCCCCTGCGCCCTGTGCAAGAAACACGGCGTCGAGATCGCAATATTCCGGGGAACCGAGCGGAACAAGCGCCGAGGGTTCCACAATCTGACCGTGCTCGAGGCCAAGATGCGCTCCCTCACCTTCGGGTGAACCCCACTTTTCTTCTTTTGACATGTCTGGAGATGCAATGGCCGACCGATACGAACTCAGGCTCCCGGCGCTCGAGATCCGCCAGGGTGGTAGAAAGATCTACTGCTTCGCCGTAGACGGCAAGAAGGTTCACAGCTTCGCCGCGGTTTCCCGCGTACGCCGCGACGACGACAGCAACCTCCAGGGCTACCAGCGCCCCGAGGTCCTTAGCCACATTCGCGGCATCCGCCGCTACCTCGAGTCCGACAACGCCATGCTCCCCAACGCCCTGGTCCTGGCCTTCGACGAAAGTGTCAGGTTCGAGAGCGGGGCGCGGCGGGTCGCCGGCGTCAACTACTCCGTCCCCGGCGAGTTGGTGATTCCCGTCGATGAGTCCCTTTCCGACGAGGACAAGCCCGCCCTGATCGTCGACGGCCAGCAGCGCAGCGCCGCCATCCGCGACGCCGACCTGGTCGAATTCCCCGTCGCCGCCGTCGGGTTCATCGCCGACAACCACGACGATCAGCGCTCCCAGTTCATTCTGGTCAACTCCACCAAGCCGCTACCCAAGGGCCTGATCCACGAACTCCTGCCCGAGACCAGTGGCCACCTCCCGCCCACCTACGCCCGCAAGCGTTTGCCCGCCCAGTTGATGACCCGTCTCAACACCGACGGCCAGGGCCCCTTCTACGGTCGCATCGCCAGCCCCACCTCACCCGACGGCAACATCAAAGACACTGCCGTTCTCCGCATGCTGGAGCACAGCCTCTTCGAGGGCGCTCTCTACCAGTACCGCAACCCCGAAGACGGCTCCGGCGACATCGACCGCATGCTGCTGCACCTGCGCTCCTTCTGGGCCATCGTCAAGGACACCTTCAGTGACGCCTGGAAACTCCCGCCCCGCCAGTCCCGCCTCACCCACGGCGCCGGCATCCAGGCCATGGGCTTCGTCATGGACAGCCTCACCGATGGCATGCCTGCCGAAGACGTCGACTGCGACGCGGTGCGCAACGCTGTTCTGGGCCTGATGCCGATCACTGCCTGGACCTCCGGCATGTGGCGCTTCGCCGACGGCGAGCAGCGCCGCTGGAACGGTCTGCAGAACACCCCCAACGACGTTCGCCTCCTGACCGACCTGCTGGTCCGCGCCGTACACAGCTGATCTGACCGTTCCTCGGGCCCTGCCTCCGGGGCACGGCAAATGACGATAATTCGCCCGCCGCCGGCATCCGGTGGCGGGCGAATCCGTTTTCGGGGTCGCAGTAGCCGGCCGCTTGCGCGGTGCTGCTGCCAGCGCGTGTCGGCCCGGGCCGCTGACGGGACCGAGGCCCTGGTCGCTGGTGTTGATAGACCTGCAGCAGTACCCGGTAGCAGTCGTCAACGCGATGATGAGCAGCGGGCTCACTCGAACGTAGCCGCTGGCGGGTTCACGTCCCGTCCGCCACACTTGCATCCGTCCGTGCGGCAACTTTTGCGCCGCACCTTCTCCTTCCGGTCCCGTCAGGCGGGGCAGGTTGGATCTCTTCTTCGGCCCGGAGTGCCTGCAGCGTCCCGAAGCCGTGGGCATCGCTATGTTCCTGCAGCGTCAGGTACTGATCGGTTGCGCTCAGTATTGACCGGCCTGACTGCATGGGTTATGAAACTAGATGATCATCCTTATCGTGATCTCATCCCCGATGTCTGTGCGGGGTGGCGCGAAAGGATGGCGGGGTGGCTGCAGGACGGCGCTGGACGGGGCGGCGGTGAACCGGCCCGAGTTACGACTTCGGTGCGGTGGCCTAGCGTCATTGAATCGTGATCACCCAAGATCCCCACCCGGCGGGGGGCGTTGTCGGTGGCACGGTTTACGCTTCAACCGGCTGGATGTGTGCATCTTGTGAAGGAAGTGCGATGTCGGGGCTGAGGGTGGGGGATTTCGTCCGTTTCGCCAGCTGTTTGGTGTTCGGGTGCAACGCAATGCCCGAGGGAGGGAAGGGCATATTCATCCACTTTGAGGTGATGGCGGAATATCTGAGGCGGTGGCGGCGCGCGCTTCTCCATGGGGGATTGGCGATGCAGAGCTGCCACATGCCGCTGTCCCCGAAGGGGCCGCCGTGCGCCGCGTCAGGCGGCAGGCTGCACGCCGGGGTCGGCCCGTGCTCAACGGCCCTGCTGTCGCGGTCCGCAGGCAGCACCTTGAGCCTCTGGGGTCGAGCTCACCTGCCGGTACTGTCGCTCTGCACCGCCGGCCGACAGGGGGGTGCAGCATGACGGACGAACCAGCCGCGTGCCCTCGGTGCGGCGCCAAAATGGTCCTGCAGTTCGCCTCGCGGGGATCCAATGCAGGCAACTGCTTTTGGGGCTGTTCGCGGTTCCCGCAATGCCGCGGTTCACGGGCCATCGATGGCAGCGTCGGCAAGGAGGCGTCGACCCGGCCCCGCACGCCGAAAGCTAGCCGTCCGGCGCGCAGCAGTGACACCTCCCGCGGCCTGTCGCTGCGCCGGGGCGACCTGCTGGTATCCAGCGCCAACACGCTCGGGGCCGGGAAACTCGTCGGCAAGGACGGTGGCGGCCTGGTCCTCGAGTACTTCGACACCCCCGGACAGAAACCGGGCGAGCGCCCTCGTCACACCGTCCCCAGGGACGGTCTCCGGCGGCTCACCCTGTCACCCGAGATGCGGGTGTTCTGGCTTGCGGGCACCACCTGGCGTTCAGGACGCGTCATCGAGACCACCGCTCAGCGGGACATCTATGTGCGGGCGCGCAACTGGGAGGGACACCTCCCTGAAAAGGATCTGTATGTCCGCTGGGACCAGCCGCTGACCGACCCCGTCGGCTTCGCCAGCGCCGGACTGATGGAATCGCCTCTGCTGGCAGACATGCGGCGCCCCTTCCTGCAGAGCACCCTGACGCAGCGCTCGGCGGCACATGGCATGCGCGGTGCACTCTCGAGCGGTATCGAGTTGTATGAGCACCAGGTCGAGACCGTGTGGCGCGTGCTGCAGGACCCGGTGCAGCGCTACCTCCTGGCCGATGAAGTCGGTCTCGGCAAGACGATCGAGGCCGGCCTTGTCATCCGGGAGCTCCTGCTGGACCAGCCCGACCTCACCGTGCAACTGATTCTCCCGCCGTTCCTCCTGGAGCAGTGGCGCCGCGAACTGTCGGGCAAATTCCGCACCGGTGACTTTCCGGGCGCCCGCATCGCGTACTCCCGCGACGACGCACCCGACACGTGGGAACCGGCTGATCTCGTCGTGGTCGACGAGGCACACCATCTGGCCCGCCTGGCGCACAGCGAGCAGCCCGAACTGTCCAGCCGCTACGCGCGCCTTGCCGAGGTTGCGACAGCCAGTCCGCGTCTGCTGCTGCTGTCGGCGACCCCAGCGCTGCACAACGAACAAGCCTTCCTGGCCATGCTCAAACTGCTCGACCCGGCCGTGTACCGGGATACGACGGCCGAGGACCTGCGCCAGCGCATGGAGGCACGTTCCGCGCTGGGCCGGCTGTTCCTCGGACTCCAACCCCACTTTCCCGGCGTCCTGCTGAACAAGCGCCTCACGGAGATCGGCGCCGCGTTTCCTGAAGACGCCGAAGTCGCCGCCCTGATCAGTGAGGTCCGGCAGGCAGTCGGAGGACCGGACCGGCAGGCGTTGACCGTGGCGATCGGCGCGCTGCGCACCTATGTCTCCGAGGTGTACCGGGTCCACCGCCGGATGCTGCGCACCCGCCGTACCGCTGCGCTGCACCAGTCGTACCGGGTCACCGGGCGCCTGCGCCCCCAGCAGGTTGTTCTTCCCTCGTCCGCTTTTGCCGGCCTTGCCTCCCTTTTGGACAACTGGCGCCAGGAGGCCCTTGCCGCGTGCGAGTTCGACGAGGAGGCCCGCCGCGAGGCAGCCTCCGCCTTCGCGACGGCCGTGGCGTTGTCTTTGGACCCGGACTCCCTGCGCGCGTGGACGCAGTCCCGAGCGGCTGCCACGCCGGGCGAGCAGGAAGCGCTCGATCGCATCGAGAGCGACCTGCGGTTCGTCGACCGTCGCCGCGACGTGGCACGCCCGCTGGCCGATGTACTGACCTATCTGTTCAAAGCACGTGAGCGTGTGGTTGTCTTCTGCCCGACACCGCAGTTGGCAGCGGAGTTGGCCGGCGTATTCAAGGAGCTGCTGCCGGGGGCGGTCTACCAGCACCTGGCGAGTGACTCGCCCGCAGTGTCCGAGCAGGCAGTCCGATCTTTTGAGCAGAGCCGGACAGCAGCCGTCCTCGTTGCTGACCACTCAGCGGAAGAAGGACGCAACCTTCAGTTCGCCGATCTCCTCATTCACGTGGGCCTGCCCCCCAGGGCAAACCGCCTCGAGCAGCGGATCGGCCGATGTGACCGGTGGGACGCGCATCGCGAAGGCGGCGCTTGGCGCTCCTACTCGGTGGCGGAGACGACCGACACGCAGTCGTTTGCCGCAGCATGGATGCGGATCCTCAGCGAAGGGTTCGCCGTCTTCGACAAGTCCGTAGCCAGCCTGCAGCACGCGGTGGACGCCGCCACAGACGCCGCCTGGGACCAGCTGTTCGAGCACGGTGCCGCGGCGGCACCCGATGCCATCCGCATGGTCCACACCATGCTCGAGGACGAGGTCAAGCGCGTACAGGAACAGGACGCCCTGGACAGCATCGAAGCACCTGCCGACGAGCGCTCCGTGTACGGCCGGATGATGGCCTCGGAGGGCGAGGCAGACTCGTTTGCTGACGTCACAGATGCGCTGCTGTCCGCGCGGCGGGGGGCGGGGAACCTGCGGTTCGCGCCGGTCGGCGACCCCGCCCATGCGATCGGCGGCTACGAACCCGTCAGCCGGTCGTCAGGTGGAGGCGGACAGGCCCAAATCCCGCTGATACCCGCTGCGAGACTGCAGCGTGACTTTGTGCCGCTTGCAGGACATCGCGGCACCTTCGTGCGCAAAGTGGCCGTCGAGCACGAAGACGTCCGCCTCTACCGCTACGGCGATCAGTTCATCGATGCCGTGTCCGACTTCCTGTGGAACGACGACCGAGGCAGAGCCTTCGGCATGTGGCGGTGGATCCCCACCTGGCCCTACGCAGAGCGCCTCGCCTACCGCTTCGACTACGCCATCGAAGCGCAACCGCTCCAGGTCAGCACGGAAAGCGACCTACTCGACCAGTTGACTGCAGCCTGGACCAGCGACCTGGTGGACCTGCCGTCCCTGCGACGCCGGGCCGACGGGCTTTTCCCGCCGCTCATCGTGACCGTGTGGACCGACGCAAACGGCACCCCCATCACCGACGAGCGTCATCTCGACGCCCTGCAAGCACGCTACGCAAAGCCCGCACCCGGACAGCCCGGAGGCGACTACTCACTCAACTCAGAGCGCATCACACACGCATACGAACTCATCCCGGCCGCCCAATGGGGGACGCGCTGGCGTGCTGCTGAGCATAGTGCCCAGCGCCTGGCCCACAGCGACGACGCCGTAAGCGAGACCCGCACACGAGCCCTGGCCCTCGCCGAGACTGACATAGCCACCCGACTGCGGCAGTTGCGACTGCGGGCCGCACGCTCGGAGGGGAACGAGCGCGCTGAACTGGAGGAAGAAGTGGAAACGGAAGCGCTGGCGGGCCAGGAGTTGCTGACGGCCCTCCAAACGCCTTCGCTCCGCCTGGACAGCACCGGTGTGGTCGTGGTCTCAGGCCGCAGCCTTGAGCAGGACGGGTGCGCGTGACCGCTCAACTCGACATCGTTCAGCGCATAATCCTGGGCAAGGAGGCATCGGCAGAACAGCTCACCGGCCCGCACCGGCGGTTCGTCGATGCCTGGCGCTCCGGCCTTGCCGGGCCCGCCCTCAGCGGCGACATCGCCGCTCTCCTGGCTCAGATGCTTCGCCATCAAGCTGGCGTGACGGGCCAGCGCCACCACGAACTGGAGATCAACCTCCACGAACGCGGAATCGACCTGCAGGCGCTCGAGCGAGCGCACCTGCGTGTGGAACGGTTCGGCGCCACACGGCACACCGTGCGCCTTGGCGACGCCTGGACGCCTGACTGGCTCCACGGCGACCCCCGCTGGATCGATCTCGCCTGCGCAAGCCCCGGTCCGTTCGTCTTCGCCGACAACACGACGGTGGAGACCAGCGCTCGCCCGAACAGTCCGGTGCCCGTCGATCCAGCCCTGCACGCGATCGCTCCCGACATCGACCACTACCGCTCACGCAGCCAAGCCAGCGCAGTGCGGACCGCCTCCCTGGCCGATCCAGCCTCCACCCTGCACGTCGTCCTGCCCACCGGCACGGGCAAATCCCTCGTCGGTCTGGCCCCTGGGCTGCTCCGGCAGCGCGGAACCACCATCGTGGTGCTGCCCACCATCGCCCTGGCGCTCGACCAGGAACGCCACCTGCACAAACGATTCCCGACGTCCGTGCTCCCTCGCGAACTGGCCTATCACAGCGACCGCGTCAGCGAGGAACGCGCAGCCATCAAGGAACGCCTGCGCGAGGGAACTCAGCGGATCCTTCTCACCTCACCCGAAGCCCTCGTACGCGGATTCACCGCGACGCTGCGCGCCCTTGCGACATCTGGCCAACTCACCAGCCTGGTCATCGACGAGGCGCACCTGGTGCGTCTGTGGGGCTTGAGCTTCCGTCCGGAGTTTCAGATCGTCGCCTCACTCGTAGGGGAACTGCGAGAACTCGCCACCGGGGCCGGGTACCCCCCGCCACGCATCACACTCCTGTCTGCAACGCTGTCGGCACCCAGCCTCCAACTCAACGATCGACTCTTCGCAGGCAGCGCCGAGTCACTGTTCGTCGGATCGACCTTCCTGCGCTCCGAACTGCGCTACCTCCTGGGCGCCACCACATCAGCCGACGTCCGGTTGGACCGTCTTACCGAGGCGATGTACCACCTTCCGCGGCCTGCGATCATCTACACCACCAAGAAGGAGCCCGCCAGGATCATCGCTGAGCGCCTGCGGGCTGCCGGGTTTGCACGCACCGCCGTCTTCCACGGAGACCTCGGTCCTGCCGAGCGTCTGGGCATCATGCGCGGATGGTCCGGCGACGACGGACCGACCACGACCGACATCGTGGTTGGCACCAGCGCCTTCGGTCTGGGGGTAGACCAGAGCGACGTCCGGACCGTGGTGCATGCCTGCGTCCCGGCCTCGGTCGACCGCTTCTACCAAGAAGTCGGCCGCGCGGGACGCGACGGCCACGCGGCGCTGTCGGTCTGGCTTCCCGCCGTGCCTGACGCGGCCGAAGGCCAGCAAGTCGAAAACGCGACCGTGATCGGGGACGTCAAGGCGTGGAACCGGTGGGAAGCCATGCGGGATCAGAACCTGTCCCCGAAGCAGGCGGGTAACGGCCTGGTCCTGGACACCACAGTGGTACCCGGGCACGGCGACGAGCCCTCGGACGCCAACGAACTGTGGAACCGCAACACGCTCGTCCTCATGGAACGCGCTAACCTCATCACCATCGAGAGGCTGGATCCCCCGGTGGTCGAACGCATACCCGGTGAGCCCGAGCAGGCCTGGCAGGCACGGTTCAGCAAGGAGTGGACGGCCTTCGTAAGCCACGTCCCGATACGGCTCAGACCGCACGTGGCCAACCTCGACCGGCAGACCCTCGAGGCCGCCCTGCAGCGCACCCGCGCAGAGATCAAAAGCGCCGAAGCCGCCTCAACGGCGCGCATCACCCGCCTGCTGGCAAGAAGAGAATGCTGGGGGCGCGTACTGAGCGAGGAGTACACCTACACGGACATAGGCGCCATGCGGGCCAGCCAGAACGTGGCGCCCGCGTGCTCCGGATGCCCTGCAGAGGGGCACATGCACCAGCCCGCCTTGCACACCGCGCGTCCCCTCGTCGCAGAAGCGCTCATGCCCGATCTCGGCAGAAGCCCCAGCGCAGCCCTGGCGAACCTGGCCGCCGGCCACCGCAGCATCGTGGTCACCTACCCCAGCGGACGCCTCAGAACCGCCCTGAGCAACCTCATCCAGTCATGCATCACCAACGGCGTACGCGGCATCGTCGCCCCGGCCGCGCTGCTCGGCCTCCCAGCCATCCGTGCAGCCTCACGGTTCGCCGACGAGGGCATGGTGGCCGTGGACCCTCTGCGGACCCGCGGGGTACCTGCGCGCCTCTCGGTGCCGAGTCTGGTCCTGATGGACCACGGGCAGACGCCGCCCCTCTCATGGCTCGCCCCCACCAGCGGACCGCTGCGCGTCGTAGTCGTCCCGGAAGACATGCCCGACCCGGCCTATCCAGATGCCCTCATCAAGAGCATCCGCAGCCCTCACTGGACCATTGACGACTTCCTCAGGAGACTCTGATGGCTGTCCTGAACCCACCGCGAAGCCTTCCGGCCCTTGGCCGCTCCATCGTCAACTTCCTCGCCGGGTCCCGACGGGCCTGGACCGAGGAAGAATTGATCGAGGCGTTCAGACCGCCAGGCCTGAACGAAGACAGTTCCTCCTTCGAAGGCGTCGCGCACACCGTGTACACCTTCCGGGCGATCGGGATGCTCTGCAGCGACACGGACGGCGTGATCACCGTGAGCGACACCGTCGCTGCCACGGGAGACACCCTGTCGCCGACGGCGTTCCGCCGGGCACTTCAAAAACATGCCCTCGATCTGGACCGTGACGGCGACCCGTGGCAGACCGGCCCGGGAGAGAGCCTCACCGGCGGGGCGCGTGATCTACTGAGAGCGATGTCGTGGTTCCTCGCGCAGGATGCGCTCGGACGTCCCCTGTCGTGGATCAGCGGCGTTCAGGCCCTCCAGCACGCGCAGTTCCCGGACGCGGACAATGACACCTGGGCCATCACCAACGACACCCGCTGGGGTGCCGTCACCCGATGGGGACCGGCACTTGGCCTCACGGCGCCCTCACTCGTACAAGCCAAATCGGGGTTGATGCCCCTCCCCGTCGTGGCGATCAACGACGTCTTGGACGAACTGCCTGCCGGACAGGTACCCATCGGCGACTTCCTGGGCCAGTTGGCGGCCAAACTGCCTGTACTGCACGGCGGTCTCGTCCGCGCCTCCCTCGTGGCCTCCCTTCCCGACGGAGACCCCGATCCGGGCATCGCACAAGACTGCGCCGACAGTTCGGTAGGCCAGGCACTGCGCATCCTCCAGGACCGCGGCCGGCTCGTCTTCGACACCCTTCCGGACGCCGACGGCATCCGGCTGTCGCGATTCGACAGCCAACGCCAAACGCATGTCACCCTGGTTCAAGGAGGAAAGCGATGACCTGGCGGGGCACTCTTCCTGCTGCATGCTGGGAGGCCCGTGAGGCCCCGGCCATCATTCCGGTCGAGGCAGAGAGCACCTCTAACGGGGTCTTCCTCGCCACGCATACGTCGATCCCGATTCTCCTGCGCGACCGGGTGGAAAGCGCTGTCGGCGGCACCGTCGTCGACGAACACAGCCTCCGGCGCGCCGTTGAAGAACTGCCGGCGGACCAGCCCATTATCCCCATCCTCGGGAAGTCGGGCACAGGCAAGTCGCACCTGATCCGCTGGCTTCGCATCAACCTGAAGCCCAATGACGCGACCCGGCTGATCTTTGTCCCCAAACACCGCATGTCGCTGCGCGGGATCCTCGAACTCATCCTGGAACACGCCACCAGCGAACGCGCCGCAGAGTTGCGCGCCAAGGTTGCTGCTGCTTCGGATGCTGCTGCGGACGAGACCACAGCGCAACTCCGCCTGCGCAACGAGTTGGCTGTCCTGGTCGAGACCCGAGGCGCAGACAAGGACGGCCCGGCCGAGGAGAACGATTACCGCGCCTTCCTTGCCTCTGCGGAGGGTCTGCCCGCATTGCTGGGGGACCCCGTCTTTCGCAGGCGGTTGCTCGCCGACAACGGCCCCATCGCGCGTCTGGTCCGGGAAAAGCTCTCCGGCAAGGGGTCGGAGGACAAGGAGGACGCGTTCGGTTTCACCGCGGCAGACCTGGACCTTTCGGTCGACGATGTCAGCAAGGCTGGCGCCGACGCCGCCAGCGTCGCCAGCGCACTCGTCAGCGATGCTTCCCTGCGGGACCTGGCAGCGAAGATGCTCAACGAGCAACTCGGGCCGGCGGTCAGCGAGGTCTTCGGGGTCGGGGGAGACGACCTCAAGCAACTCCTCGTCGAACTACGCCTCGACCTGCATAGGCAGGGACTGGAGCTTCTCCTCCTGATCGAGGACTTCTCGATCTTCCAAGGCATCCAGGGCGGCCTCATCGACGCAATCACCCTGCTGCCCACCGAGACGCTCGACCTGTGCCCGATGCGTGTCGTCATGGCCGTCACCACTGGTTACTTCGTCAACCAGATGCCGGAGACGGTGTACACGCGGACCTATAAGGTCTTCGATCTCGAACTTCCCGCGGACAAGACAGCACCGTTCGACCCCGCACGGTTCGCCGCCCGGTACCTCAACGCGGTACGCGTCGGTTCCAAAGAGATCGACAAGCACCGCACGGACGAGCGCCCGGCGCCCAACCACTGTCTGCGATGCCCCGTCCGGGACACGTGCCACCAGGCATTCGGGGAGGTTGAAGGCGTCGGTCTGTTCCCGTTCAGCAGGACGGCACTCGACCGGGCCATCCGCAGCCAGTCCAAAGGCGATGCCTTCGTCGCCCGCGACGTGCTGACCCGCGTCCTGCGCCCCGTTCTGCACCGCGACCAGACCGAACTCGACGAAGGTCGCTTCCCCAGCACCGGATTCGAGAACGACTTCCACAGCGGTGCGCTCGACATCCTCGACAACGTCGAGGACCAGGTCCGGCTGCGCACGCCAGGTGACCCCGCACTCTCCGAGCGTCGGGTCCGGATGGTGCGTTTCTGGGGGCAGGGCAACGGGCCGCAGAACCTTCACCCGACGATTCACGAGGCATTCGCCATCCCGCCCCTGCCTGACCTCGTCACCGAGCAGCAGACCCTCCCGCATCAGCCGTCAGTGCAAGAGCCCGTCCGGCCCTTGGACACTACGCAGACACCCCTTGTGGTGGATCCGCTGACGCCGCCCCTGCTCAGGCCACCACCCGCGCGTCCGGCCCCGGCGGCTTCGAAGCCGCCTCTGGTTCAGGCGGTCGACGAATGGCACCAGACCGGCCAGCTTGTGCAGAGCCACCGCAACGAGCTCCGGAAGATCGTGCACACCGCCGTCATAGGTTGTCTGGGGCTCGAAGACGGATTCGGAGGTGACAGCGGAGACTGGGTCAGGGGAAGAGCGGAACTTGCGCCGAGCTTTGATGCCAACACCTCGATCGCGCTGGACGGCAGCGGCCTGCAGACCGCGCTGATCTCGATCGACCACCGCAACGTGGAGGACGTCCGCGTTCTTCGTGCCCTCGCCTGGGTGAACGCGAAGGAGTCCTGGGAGAACGTGGAGCAGGGCGACGCCCTGCAGAGCCTGTGCGTTAACAAGGTCCAGGAATGGGCGGACAGCGTGTCCGCTTCCCTCCTTCCTGCGCAAGGTGACGACGCCGAACTGGCCCTGCTTGTGCACGCCCTTCTGTCCGTCAGCAGAGCCCTGGGGATCGCCGACTCGTACAAGAGCGACGCACTCAGCCGGGTCAAGGCGCTCTTTGCCAAGCCGTCGAAGCTGGCCAATCCCGAGCAACGGCCCCACACGCGACGACTGCAGGACCGCTTCACCAGCGCTGAGCCGAAGGCGGATCGCAACCTCCTTCAGCGGCGACTGCTCCGCTTGACGTCCTACCGCCAGGGCACCGGCAAGCCGCTGGCCATTGACCTACCGCGCCTTGTGCGCGCAATGCGCGACGACGCGGCTGAGGTGCCCTGGCCCGAGCACGTCCCCGAACAGATCAGAAAAGTGGTGGACGACATCAAGAAGCGAACCACCATGCTGGATCCGATGCGCGACGAAACCCGCCGGCTGGTACCCGACGTGAGCGATCTCGGCGGTGACGTTGCGGATGTGGCTCACGCCCTCAACACCCTGCTCTCCGACCTGGCGGCGCTTGGCCAGTCAGCCAACTCGATCAACCCGTCCGCCCTCTACGGCGCGGCGAAGTCGGTGAAAGCCAGTGATCTGAAGAAGGTGACGGACCTGAACGTGGGCCTCGACGCCTGGCCCACCCTCACCGCCGACCAGCGCCTGCGCCTGATGACTCTGGACGAGGGGCCGGCTCTGCGTATCCGTGCCTGGCTCGACCCTGCACTGGAAGCCGTGGAGGTGCTGGAGCAAAAGCTTCAGGCCGGACCCGCCTCGGAAGCTCAGCGTGAGTACGACGAGACCCTCCAGCGGCTCGTGACCGGGCTGGAGATCTTGAGCCGCGAGGTCATGGACGTGGC
This sequence comes from Streptomyces sp. NPDC003697, assembly GCF_053587115.1. Lineage (NCBI taxonomy): Bacteria > Bacillati > Actinomycetota > Actinomycetes > Kitasatosporales > Streptomycetaceae > Streptomyces > Streptomyces sp. NPDC003697. The sequence continues at coordinate 96,945 of NZ_JBSFNN010000013.1, read as the reverse complement.
CGGACCCGAGGGGGGCGCATGACGCTCATCGAACAAGTTCAGCGTCTGCGTGTGGCAGCGGTCGCTGCCCACGACGAGGACAAGATCAACCGCCGCACCGGCGAGTTGGCCGGACAGGCCGAGAACGTCGAGACCCTCATCAAGACGATCCAGCGCCTCAGCCGGGGCGTCGCTGAACTGCGCGCAGCTCATGCTGCCTTGGACACGAACCTCGGTCCGCAGGCCGCCCAACTGGCCGCAGACCTGCACGCGCTCGCCGAAATGCTCCCCAGCCAGGACGCCGATGCCCCACTGCAAGCACTGAAGGCTCAGGTCAAGGCAGCCGATGGCTTCGTGAAGGGCCTTCGTAAGTCCGTTGAGCAGGCATGGACTGCTGAACGCAACCGTGAAGTGCCGGTGATCAATGAGGATCTCGTCGCTACGCTGAGCAAGAGCGGGATTGACGTGGAAGAGATCCGCATCAAGATCGAGAAGGCGCAAGGCGTGCTCAATGTCCTGAACAACCGCGCCGTCCCCGAGTCGGGTGACGTCGCCAGGCTGACCGCGGCGCTGGAGAGCCTCCAGGCATGCGGCAAGCAAATCTCCGTACTCGTTGACCCTGTTCTCGCCCGAGTGATCACGGGCGCCCAGGAAGCCACCGGGGCGCCCTTGAACTCCTTCACCCCCGAGGTCCTCGCCGGGCTGTCGAGGCTGGGAATCCTGGACCGCTTCTGGGTGAGGCTGCGGTGACTCCTGAGACCGAGAGTGAAATCGTCGGCGTCCTCGAAGCACATGAGGACCCCCTGCTGTCCTGGGGCGTTGTCGACGGCGGATTCACCCAAGATGAACTGCACACCCACGTCGATGACGTCCTCATGGAGCGCGGCGAACTCGACACTGCCCAGGAAGCCATCGAGGCCCTCGAGGACAAGGGCCTGATCATCCGCGATGATGCGGTCTCGCCGTCACGGTGGCGTACCCGCAACGGCGAGACGCTGCGTCTGCTGGCCCGGCTGCGCCAGATCTTCCCCTCCAACGACCCCGCGGCGTGGCGCCAAGGCGCCGCGCTCGTCTCGGACTTCCGCTACGCGCGGCGCCCGCGTGCCTACCCCCGGCGCGACCAGTCCAGACACGCAGTCATCGACGGCACCGATGCGCTCCACGATCTCTACCGCCAGGTCATCGATGCCATGACGCGCCGGGGACCCCAACACGCAGACCTCAGCGGGTTCCAGGTCCGTGCCAGCCGCCAGATCTTCACGGCCCTGCAGTCCAACATCACCACCGCCACCGTCGTGGGTGCCGGCACCGGTAGCGGCAAGACACTTGCCTTCTACCTGCCAGCCTTCGCCTACCTGACGGGACTCCAGGACAAGTCGGCATGGACGCGTGCGCTGGCCGTCTACCCGCGCAACGAACTCCTCAAGGACCAACTCAACACCGCTTTCGCGAACGCCAGGCGACTCGACCACCTGTGGACGAAGACCAACGGCCGGCCCATGACCATCGGAGTACTCAACAAGGACACCCCAACCAGCACGAAGAGCCTGACGGCCTCCTATTCCGCATGGACGAAACGGGCCGAAGGCTTTCAGTGCCCTCACTTCACCTGTCCCGGCGACGGATACACCGTGTGCGGGGGCACACTTTTCTGGTCCGAGCAGGACGCCAGGGCCAGAACGGAACGCCTGACCTGCAGTACCTGCAAGCGCGTGTTCGACGACTCCATGCTGGTCCTGACCCGGAACCGGATGAGCCAGCGGCCTCCGGACGTGCTGTTCACCACCACCGAGATGCTCAACCGCGGTCTGTCCGACCTGTCCCTGGGCACACTCTTCGGCGTCGGCGCGGTCAAGAAGCCCCGCTTGATGCTGCTCGACGAGATCCACACCTACAGCGGCACTACCGGCGCCCAGGCAGCCCTCGTCCTGCGACGCTGGCGCCACTCGCTGCGCAGTCCGGTCACCTTCGCCGGCTTGTCCGCGACGCTGTCGAACGCCGTTCGCCACATGGCCGATCTGACGGGTGTTGACGACGGACTCGTCACCAACATCGAACCGGGCGCGGACGAGATGGAGTACGAGGGCGCCGAATACATGGTCGCCGTGCGCAGCGACCCCACCGGCGGTGCCTCTGTGCTGTCCACCACCATCCAGACGGCAATGCTCCTCCCGCGCGTCCTCGACCACCCGGCAGGGCGCACATCCCAAGGACTTCTGGGCACCAAGGCGTTCGTCTTCACGGACGACCTCGACGTCACCAACCGGCTCTTCTTCTACCTCCTCGACGCGGAAGGCCAGCGCTACCGCGCCCCCCGTACCCAGCAGTTCAAAGACCCCTTGGCATCCCTGCGACGTCCCGTACAAGACGGCGTCATCGACCAGCGGCGCGCTGGCCAGGTCTGGGACCTGCCGGTGAAACTGGGCCACAAGCTCGACCGCCCAGGCCTCAACGTGAGCCGGACCACCTCGCAAGACGCGGGAGTCGACGCCGCCTCCCAACTCGTCGTCGCAACTGCCTCGCTCGAGGTCGGCTTCGACGATCCGGACGTCGGTGCCGTGCTGCAGCACAAGGCGCCCCGAGGGGTCGCCGCATTCCTGCAGCGCAAGGGCCGAGCCGGGCGAAGCCGTCGCATGCGCCCGTACACCGTGGTGGTGCTCTCCGACTACGGACGCGACCGTGCCACCTACGAGGCCTGGGATGCACTGTTCGATCCCGTCCTGCCCGAACTGGTGCTTCCTATCCGCAACCGGGCGGTTCTGCGCATTCAAGCCACCCTGGCGATGCTTGACTGGCTGGCAGTACAACTGCAGTCCGATCACCGGTACGCAAAGCTGTGGCGTGATTTGCAGGGTCTCGCAGATCCGGAGTACCCGGACAACCGCAAGGTCCAGAAGACTGCCGTCGCCGTTCTGCGCGACCTGCTGCGCGATCCCGGCCGTCAGCGCAGCCTCCGTCTGTGGATCGAAGGCGCACTCCAGGTCTCTGAGGAGTTGGCCGCCGAGATCCTGTGGCACCCCCCTCGCCCGCTCATCCTGGCGGCCGTGCCCACGCTGGCCCGACGGCTGGACAGCGAGTGGGCCGTTGCGGAGGACCACACGTACGTCAAGGGCAAGGATTTGATGGGCAAGAACCCGCTGCCCGACTTCTTCCCCGAGAACCTCTTCAGCGAGCTCGCGCTTCCCGAAGGGTACGTGGTCATACCCCCGCAGCAGCCGTGGGAGAAGGAACCTGAACTGCAGGCCATGGGCCTGGCTCAGATGCTGCGCGAGTACGCGCCAGGACGAGTGTCACGGCGCTTTGCCACCCGCAACCTCGAGCACCGGCACTGGATCTCCGTTCCCTACGGGGAGCGCGATACTGTCATGGATCTCGCCCCTGTCCTGCAGGCGCACCATAGGGAGGAGACCGCCACCGTTGAAGTCGGCGGAGTCCCCACCCTCATTCCCATCGTGCGCCCCGACAGGGTGGAACTCCAACTCGCACCGCCAGAACTCAAGGATGCTTCCAACGCGGCCCTGGTCTGGCGATCCCAGTTCCTGGAGAGGGGCCTCGGCCTGGTCGCCCGCCTTCCCCTGTCGGACCTCATCGGCGGCCTCATCGATGAAGCACGCTTCTTCCTGCACGCTCAAAACGCCCACATCGAGGTCCGCCGTCTTGCCGTCCAGAGCGAGGCCAGTTTGGTCTTCGCCCGCGGCGGTGAAGCCCGGGTCAAAGCGCAGTTCTCGCTCGATGACGAGCGGGTCGGTCTCGGAGCCACCTACGACGTCGACGGCCTGCGCCTGACCGTCACGGTGCCGGACGTGATTGCTCCATCCGGCGACCTCGACCCGGCCCTGCGCAGCGCCTGGTTCCAGCACGTTCTTACAAGCGACCCCGAACTGCTTGAACAGATGAACAAGTTCCAGTTGGAATGGCTGCACCAGACGATCGAATGCATGCTGCTGATGTCCGCCGTGAGTGACGGCACGTCGCTTCCCCACGCCTACCAGACGGTGCGGGAAAGCTTCGCCGACCGGTTGACGGACACACTGAGGGCAATGTTCCGCAGTTCTGACGTCGAGGAGAGCGAAAGCGCCACACTCGGCCGAGTGGGTGAGCGACTGCGCCAACTTCTTGCCGACAAGGACATCATTGCTCGCTTGGACCACCTGACGGACCAGGTCTGGAACCCTGACTCGGCACAATTCCAAGCCTGGCTGCGCCAGCGTGTCCTTGCCACCCTTGGACAGGCGGCCCTGTGGGCTGCCCGGGAGATCTGCCCCGAGCACGACCCCGAAGGCGTCATCGTCGACATAGAACCCGGCTACGCCCTCGACGGCACATGGCGTCGTGGCCAGGTCTGGCTCACTGAAGCCTCTATCGGCGGCGGCGGCTTCATCGAGGCGCTGGCGACGCGCGTACGTCCCGACCCGCGGCGGTTCTTGCGGCTGATCATGAGAGCCGTCCAGCCCTCCACCAGTGAACTGGTCGACGCGCACATGCGGCGGATCGTGCGCTACACCACCGAGCGCAGCGACTGGCTCGACCTCGTTGCTGAATACCGGGGCTCGGCGACACAGGCGGACCGGGTGAAAAACCTTGACCGCATACGAGCACAGTTGCGTGACTCAGGCATCCACGGCGCGGAGCAATCCGTCGTCTCGAGCCTGGCGAACCGCCTGCTCCGGCCCGGATCGACCGCACAGACGGACCAGGCACTACGTACCCTTATTGACGAGTGGGAGATCCAAGAGCAACGCCTGGGTCTTGAAATCTCGCCGCGTACCTGGGCTTACCTGATGCGTCAGAGGCACGACCTGGACGCCGGACTGAACCTGTCCGCGAACTCCTCGGACCGCCAGCGCATCGACGCCATCCAAAGCGCACTCTGGCCACGCGGATGGGCCATACGCGCCGGAGCACTGCAGTCGTGGAACCCCTACTGCGACAATCCGCCGGCCGCACCCGAGCTCATCCGGGGGCTGTTCACGTCCACAGACGACCTCATCAGCGTGACAGATCTCGACGCAGACAACCTGGTGCGCACGCGCCTGGCCCAACAGGGATCCGCCCAGCTCATCGCGCCTCCCGAGGACGTACCCGCCCTGGCAGACATGCTGGTGGACCTGTCGATCCGCGCCATCGAAACGGACTTCCTCCAAGTGTTCCCACGAGTCGTCGAGATCGACCACCGCACCGAGGGCAGCGTCGTGGCCACCCTCGAACTTGCCGAGGTGTCCGCATGAGAAGGATCACCACCGTCGGGGCCGGTGAGACCCGGCAACTCACCGATCTGCTGCAGAACCTCCTGGTGTCCGAGTTGCTGGCCCCGTCAAGTCGCCTGTGGGTACTGTCCCCGTGGATCTCCGACATTGTCGTCATCGACAATGCATCCGGACAGTTCAAGAGCGTGCTCCCCGCCTTGCCGGCCCGGCCCATCCGGCTGACCGAAGTACTCATCGAACTCGCCCGCCGTGGCTCGGACGTCCGAGTGATCATGCGAGATGAGCCGCGCAACGCCGTCACAGGGCAACGCCTTACCGACCTCGCCCCGGTGGGGCCACGGCCGACCCTGCTCATCCGGAACACCCTGCACGACAAGGGCATGGTGAGTGACAGATTCCACGTTCACGGTTCGATGAACTTCACCTTCTTCGGCCAGAGAGTGAATGAGGAAGGCGTCACCGTCGTATCCGACCCCGACCAGATCGCCCGCGCTTGGGTCGAATACCAGAACAGGTACCAATTGCCATGAGCGTTGACTTCAAGGAATTCTTCGGTCCAGGCAACGACATCACGCCCACGCGGGTAGAACCGAACCTGCAACTCATCCTCGAGAACTTCATGGCAGGCATCCAGCAACGCCAGGTCGGATTCCTGCCGCGAAGTTCCGGCGGCCGTCTGTGGTGGTACGGCTTCGCTCCCACCCCGCGCCAACGGCGCGAGACACTCGCCATCCTCGACAGTTGGATCGGCCCCACCTTCAGCGACCTGCCCCGCCACCGTGGTGCCCTCAACCCGGCTGATCCCTTCGACGCCGCACTGGCACAGGCACCTGTCAAGCCACTGCGCTTTGAGGTGCTGCCCCGTCCGTCAGCAGGTTCGAAGGCTGCGGGACACGCGCGAGGCCAGGTACGCGACGCCCTGTTGGTGCTCAGCAAACTGCTCAACGGCCGGCCGCCCTCGGAGTTCGACGCCCCCCGGACCACCGTCGAGGTCCTCGACGACCTCGGACACGCCATCGCTGCCCGCGACCGTACTGTCGCCTTGGCCTGCCTGCGCGAACTTGAGGCCACCGCTGATCTCGACCAGGCGAACCTGGCCTTCCTGCGGCTGCGGCTCTTCGCCGGGCTTGAGGATTGGAAGGCCGTTCTCGGGGACCGGGATCTCGACCACGTCCTCGCCATGCGTCGCCCCTTGAGCGTCACTCAAGTGATCCAGCAGGCGGTCTACGCCAGATGGTTCGCCCGGCAGGACGCAGCAGGCAAAGAGGAAGAACTGCTCGGTGCCGTTGCCGCGCTCCCTGCGGCGTTCCGGCCGCTGTTCTCGGGCACACCGACAACGAGTCGGGCGCAGGCCGTCGTGGAATTCCTCATTGCGGTCGAAGACGACGCGGGAGACGACACACTCAACCGACTCCTCGACGAAGCCGGAACGATTGAACCCGGCCTCCCCGCCCACCTGCGCAACGTGCTCCACCTGCACCGGGAACAAACTCCTCAGCCCACCGCCCCGTCGGAGCCGCCCGCCCCCCTGGATCAACTCGGCTCCGCGAGCGAATCGCCCCTCGAGCGCGCGACCGGGATGATGGCCCGGGGCGAACTTCAGGCAGCCATCGACCTCGTACTGACGCTCGAACCGAGCCTGCACGCGGTATACCTGCTCCTGACCTGTACACGCGACCTGCAGTCACCACAGCAAGCAGCGTTGGCACTTGAGTACATCTCCACGCATCACCTGCGTAACTTGATCGACGGAGCGAGTGCACGCCTGCGCGATGATTTTGCGTGGCTGGAGCAGTTCACCCAGGATGGAGTCCGCCTGGACTGGCACACTTGGCTGGACGCTCTGGACGGAGACCAGGGCAGTGCAGCGTTGGCTGCCAGCCCCGAAATCACTGATACCTGGACGCCACTGAGCAGCAAAGCACTGACCACATGGCTTCACGATGCCTCCGACGAGGTACTCGGCAGACTCGGTGAGAGCGGAGGCCAGTTCATGGCGGCGCACCGCGATATCTTCACTGAAGATGGAGCGGCCGAACTCAGTGAACGTGTCCTAGCCGGTCTCGCGCTCAGCGGCAAGAATTCGGCCGGCGTTCGAGTGCAGACCCAAGCCCTACTGGACTATCTGCTGTCCGCCAACCCCACATCCGAAGTGTTCGCCTCAGCACTCGAGTGGATCGATCTCATCATCTCCGCGAACGTCTCGGCCGTGACCACGACGTGGGCGATCGACGTACTACAGACGGCGACAGCTACATCGGCAGCGGCAACGAGCCCCGCCACTGTCGAGTTCTTCTACAAGATCACCAATACGGTAAGGCCGTTCAAGACGGCACTGGACCCAACCGACCTTGAGGCCATCAAACTCATAGCCGGCGAACTGGGAATCGGTGTCCCGGAAGACCTGCTTGCCGAGCAGGTAGAGGACTCTGACCCCGGAGCGCCGTACCGGTACCTGCAGGACTCAAAGGTGGTGCTGTACTCCCTCACCGAGTCGGCCACCACCCGGGCTGCACAGATACTGCGCATCCTGGTACCCAAGATCGACATCGAGACCAGCGCCGAACACGACGGCAGCAGCAAACTTGCCGCACAGGCAGCCAACGCTGACGTCTTTGTCGTGGTAACCGCATCGGCAAAGCATGCCGCCACTGACTTCATCACTGCCAAGCGTGGGACACGACCAGTCGTGCTCGTCAACTCGCGTGGCTCATCGGCGATTTTGCGTGAACTGGCGGAAGGATGACGTCCACAATGCAGCAGGCTAACGCTTCTCTCGCAATGATCAAGGGCTGAAAAGATGCGGCAAGCCGTGGTGAGCCGGTCCGATTGCCCTATGGCAGCACTGTGTCGGGTCGCGGAGTGCCGCTGCCGTCCGCGGTCGTTGCCGTCAGCAGTGAAGTCACTGCCGTCGGCGACGCCGGAGTGTGACCACCGCATTAGGAGTTCGGTCTGTTTGGGGGCTCCTCCTCGTGAGGATTCATGTGGATCCAGCGTCCCGCCACCCTCGTGTCGCATGTTCATGCCCGCATAGGCTGCCGGGGTCTTGCTGGGCTGACGGGAGCCGTGCTGATCTCTCTCAGCGCTACTGCGCTGAAGATCAGATGACCAGCCGGGAATCCCGTCATGGTAGCTCTACGGAACAATTCCTAGGTCGTGTCGCATTACCGTTCGCATCGCGGACAACAGATCCCAAGTTTGCACGCGCATCTCTGCGGCTACCCCAACGGTCTCTCCCGGCTCGGGGGCCCCGAGGTCGAGTCGCCGCAAGACCCCATACAGGTTGCTCAGATGACTGTTCACCGCACCGGCTGCAGTCAACACAGCGTCGGGAACGAGCATCTGAGCCTCCGCGTGACGAGCTCTGTGATCTCGCCGCATGTCGTCTACGTCGGTGCGTATCTCATCGGTCACGACACCGGCGCGAATGGCAACAAGGTAGTTGGTCAGTGCTGTCTGGTATAAGCGAGCGGCTATGTTGAGGGCGACATAGCAGGTGCGTCGGGTCTCGATAGCCGCTTTTTCGGTTTGGTAAGCGCGATCTTCTTTTCGTTGCTGATCGGCCCGTTCAAGTTCTCGTATCTTGCTGTTGTTAGCGCTGCGTTGAGTTAGAAGCCCCGAAGCGAGCGTCCCCGCAATACCCACCAGGGCAATGACCAGAGCACTTGTGGATGAGCTCATATTTCTTCCTCGAAGTTCAAGCGGCTATGCGAACGGATCGCCGCCGGCCGGCGGCAATGGCACGTACTCTCGCTTGATCTTGAATGTGGATAGTGATGAAGCGTCCATCCTCAAGTGAAGCTTGTCACCTGCCAAGCGATAGATCTCGTCATCCCGATCAATACATCGAGTGTTAGGTACGTCAAGCACTACGCAGGTCTTGCCCGTCACGGCAGAGGTGTACATCAAGCCACCGATGTCACCTTGCTCACCTTGGTGCACCTTTAGGAGGTGCTCAGTCAGTATCTGAGTCGGCACGTAATCGATCTGCTCGTAGGTTTCTCGGATTGGTTTAGTTAGATCCTTGATGAAGTCTCTCAGGAACAAAATGCGATGCCGCTCGGAAAACCGTTCTGTGTCGAATTCTGAGGGCACTGTCGGGATATTGCTTCCAGTTAGGTCCACTACAGTGAATCGTTGTGTTGCCTGGAATGCAGCAACACTGACGTGGGTGTCGGAGGTTCGGACGAGACTCTCTCTGACCGCAGTGTCTGAATCTTCGGCACCGTAGAACATGGGGATACCGGCAGGGCTCATGCGATTCGCTTGCTTAGCATGCTCCCGTCCGGCTGTTCCCACGTCCTTTGCCCCCCAGGAGACTTCAGGACTTGTATGTGTGCGGGCTCGCCAGAAGGTATCGCCTACTTCGAAGGTGTGGTACAAGTCGTGCTTGTCGACGTACTCACTCACGGCTTGCAGGACCTTAGCCGGATGAACACCATCGGCATCTTGGTCCCGATCCTGCCAATCTTTACGCAGCCAGAAAACGTACCGAGACTCGTACATAACGGCTTCGCGGAATCGCTCCCAGCCAGCGCCAAGCGCTTCGCTTGGCGAGTGATACCAGTAATGATTATCGGTCCATATTTTAAAAACAACGGATTCTCGTACTGCCTCAACTAGTCCAGGGCCAACGAAAATTTCTCCGTATTCATCGCTAATGAGATCCCATGTGTCGAAGGTGCGACCCAGATAACCTATCTCTGAGTCATAGCGGTGTTCGATATCGGCATCCTCGTATCGAAGTTGAACCCCGTCCATAAACGCCTCGATGAGCACGTCGAGTTCAGCCGCCGGGCTTTGGCTGCAGAAAGTGCAAGCTTCTTGAGGATCGGATGCCTCATCCACCTTCTTTGCAAGGAAAGGCTCGTTAATACACTGCTCACACACCCACTTGTCACCGGTAGGACGCCAGCCTTGTGCTTCTACTTCTTCCATGTATCGCTTGGCCAACCCCACGCTTTCCCCCGGTGATCTGCAAGTATGTGTGTTATTTCGCGGTGTCTTCGGCCTCTGGAGCAGCGAGCCCGCACACTAGCTCTGCTGGTGGGGCCGACGAGCCTTCCGGCTCCACAACGATTCATGGTGGCTAATCCGAACACGGTCAACAGGGCTGCGTGACCCTGTCTCCGCATCCACGTTCTGTTGAGCAGCCGGGGACGGCCCAGAGACGGCCCAGCTGGTCACGCCTGAGGCTTGGCGGCGTCGAAGCTTCGCAGTCTCCGAAGACTTCGACGTGACGTCGTGGGCCCAGAGAGTGCCGACCGATGACACCGGTGGCTTGCCAGTCGATACCCAGCGCTTTCGGCGCTTGGCCACCAACCTTGGTGGCACCGGATCGCGGGGCGGCTGGGGTCTCACAGCTTTCAGACAGAGAAGACACCACCCCTTGCCTGCGATGGCGCTGGTGGCACCCTCCTCGCACCCGATGCCCCTTGCGGCCCCGGTGGCGTTGGTTGCACTGGCACTTCCAGCCCCCAACCCTCGCGGCTGATAGCCACAACGGAAGCTCCCTTGTACCACCGACCGGACTCGCATGGAATGAGATCGGTGGAGTCTCAGCGGCCGAGTCAAGCGATCGACGACCTTGAAAACCGTCGTGGCAGCGATGTCACCGTGGGTTCAAATCCCACCGCCTCCGCACGATGAGCAGTGAGAACGGCCCCTGACCTGGTAACTTCCGTTCTAGTGGTCGTCGCAACACCCCAGCTCGGGGAGTGCGATGGAATTCAAGATCCGGGAGGACCGGGGGCAGGCGCCAGGCCGAAAGGCCCTGGTCCGTGAGCGGGAGGAATACTTCCGGCTCATGGACCAGGGCGTCAGCAGCATGGAGGCTTGCCGGATCGTCGGCATCAACCGGCGTACCGGGAAGCGGTGGCGCAACGGCCGCCAGGCCACGGGAAGCACACGTGGTGCGCCGCCGGTCCGCCGGCCGCTCAGCTCTGCCGGCCCGGCGCGGTATCTGCGCGAGGCCGACCGCATCCACATCGCCGACCGTCTGCGGGAGAAGACGTCGATCCGGCAGATAGCCTCCGAGCTGGGCCGGAGCCCTTCCACCATCAGCCGGGAGATACGCCGCAACGGCATGCCACTGCGCGGGGACGCCTCCCGCTGGGCCTACCGCCCGCACGCCGCCCAGTCCCGCGCCGATGCCCGCCGGCCCCGGCCGAAGCCGGGAAAGATCGGCCAGGACCCGGAACTGCGGGACTTCATCCAGCACCACCTCACGATGCGGTGGAGCCCCGAGCAGATCTGCCAGGCTCTGCGGACACGCTTCCCCGACCGGCCGGAGATGAACGTGACCCACGAGACCGTCTACCAGGCCCTCTACGTCCAAGGCCGCGGCGAACTGCGCCGGGAGCTGGCCAAGGCACTGCGCACGGGCCGCACGATGCGCAGGCCGCACCGCCAGTCCTACCGGCGCCAGCCCCGCATGGCCAAGGACATGGTGATGATCAGTGACCGGCCCGCCGAGGCCGCCGACCGGGCTGTCCCCGGGCACTGGGAGGGCGACCTCATCATCGGCAAGGTCCACAAGTCGGCCATCGGCACGCTCGTCGAGCGCTCCAGCCGCTTCGTCACCCTGATCCACCTGCCCGATGGCCGCCGTCCCTCACAGATGCGAGACGCGCTCACCCAGACCGTCTCGACCCTGCCCGCCCAGCTCAGACGCTCCCTCACCTGGGACCAGGGCTCCGAGATGCACCTGCACAAGGACTTCAGCACCGCCACCGACATGCCGGTCTTCTTCTGCGACCCCGGAAGCCCCTGGCAGCGCGGCTCGAACGAGAACATCAACGGCCTGCTGCGGCAGTACTTCCCCAAGGGCACCGACCTGGCCCGCTACACCCGCGAGGACCTGGACGCCGTCGCGGCCGAGCTGAACAGCCGACCACGCAAAACGCTCGGCTGGGAAACCCCAGCCGAGCGTCTCGCTAAGCTCCTGGCATCAGCCAGTTGATCAACTTGTGTTGCAACGACCCCTGGAATTCGCCTAACTCGGTCAGGGGCCGTTCTCGTGAGCCTTGTCCGCCAGCGACCGCGGTTCCTCGCTGTTTCCCGACCGAACGGGCACCCGCCCCTTCCTGGCTCAGCGCCTGCGGGAGTGGTCGCTGTGCCGCGCCGTCACGCGCAAGCTGCCCTGGCAGCCGGACGACCTGCTCGCATCATCCAACTGGCTCCAGCTCAAGACCGCCGCCGGAACGAACACCGAGGCCATCGGGATCATCCTCGCCGACGCCGGCCGCACCAAGCGGATCCGCAACACCGCGGGCCACCCTCAGCCACCGAAGCGAGAGCTGAAGAATCGGCTCTCCCATAGCTCTTGACTATTGCTCAGCGCCACATTGGCAGATCAGCTCGTCCTCCTCGACCTGGACTCCGACTTTCCCGGCCTCGTGGCTGACGTGAACGTCTTCGGCGACGGATTGGTGCAGCTCGGGACCGTTCACCCCGAGACGGCCGAACTGCTGGCGATGCTGATCACTGCTGGACTGGACGCGGAGATGCACAGCGAGACGGCTGATGGACTTCCGACTGGTCGGCACCAGGCACCTGCTGCCTGAGCTGCTCCCGGACGGCCGGTCGGCCGCGGTCGAGCATGCTGCCCGAGTCACCCGGCCTGGCCCCGTAAGACAGCGTTTCCCAGCGCTGCCGCACGGGGCTGACTGCTGTCTCGGTGCGCTTGGTTGGCCTGCCGCTCGGCCGGGACCGGCGCCCCAGCGCCGCAGCCCGGACGAAGCGGCAGGTCCACGCGTGACATCAGCTTGGGAAGCTGCGAGCTCCTCGCAGCGGTTGATCCACCGATCGATTAGCCACGGTTACACCGCCTGCCCGTGCTTCAAATTCCCGACGGATGAACCGACTTCCTGGAAGCCTGGGCCCTGCCTACGCAGCGCCGAGGGAGACGGAGCCAGCCGCCTTGATCATCTTGGACACAAACATTCTCCACAGCTTCGCGCTCGACAGCGTCAGCACGGACCTGCTCACGACTATCCGCACGTCCGGCGTTGAGGACGTCGCCGTGCCGTGGGTTGTCCTGGAGGAGCTGACGTCGCATCGGGCAGTGCCGTACCGCAAGAAGTACGAGGCGGCCCAGCAGATCCTACGGAGCGTCAGGAGCTCTACGCCGTGGCCGGTAAGCGCCGAGCTCGTGCCGCTGGACCTGGAGCGCTTCCAGGATCATTGGCGCGAGAAGTACCGTGCGATCGTCGACGTGATCCCGACGAGCGAGAGGGCGCTCGCTGAAGCTGTGGTCCGGGAGGCAAACGCCCTCGCACCTTGCAAGTCCATCGCCATCAACGACGGTGGTGACGAGATGAAGATCGGCGGCCGGGACGCTGCAATCTGGCTGACGGCCATCGAGTACGCACGCGAGCACCCAGGCGAGACGGTCTACTTCGTCAGCCGGAACTGGAAGGACTTCACGAAGGGAGCATCGTATCCGTACCCGATGGACAAGGACCTCGAAGGCATCGAGGACCGGTTCGTGCACCTGACATCCCTGGAAAAGGTCGTTGCGAGGTTCGCGACGCAGACCGAGGTTGATGAGGATCAGGTGCGCGCGATCCTCTCGGCCCCGGAGACCCGCGAGATGGTCAGTCGGGAAGCGTGGAGTGCGATGTCGGCCGTGGCCTCAGACACTCTTCCCTCACGCTTCGAGTGCACGACGACCTCGCTCGGGGACGTCTCGGAAGAGACCTTGACGGCCGGCACCACGTCGACCGCCATCGCACAGGGGTGGCTGATTCGTCCGACTGCGCTGTTCGACTCCATGAGGGAGGTGAAGGCGTACCGTATCGGTGATCACGTGTGGTGCACGGCTACTGTGCGCTGGTTCCTCGGCGGCCCTGCGTTCATCCATATCCACAATCGGGCTGCTCCGGTGGGGTGCGCATGGGACACCCGTGTGCTCGTCAGCCCGACCAATGCGGAGACACCGCCCACCCTGCTCAGGTCTCAAGGAACACAGGCGATCACTGCCACGGCATTTGCCACGCTTCCGGTGCCCAATATTCCGCCCGACCTAGAGATTACCGTGCCTCGCGCGGTGCGCTGGGCCAACCTCCGGGCTGCGTTGGAAGCAACGGCATTGCCACGTTGGAATACTGGGTCAACTTGGTGATGGCAGAGCAGGTGGCCGGGGGTCTGTCAATCGAGTGGTGTAACTGGGGTGGTTGGGTTAGTGGCGGGCTGCTGAGAGCCGGCCGTCGAAGGTGATGTCGAAGGCGTTCAGTGCGGTCTTCCAGCGCATGGTCCAGCGGGCCTGGCCCTTGCCGGTGGGGTCGAGCGACATGATGGCCATGTAGACGCACTTCAGGGCGGCCTGCTCGTTGGGGAAGTGGCCGCGGGCCTTGACCGCTCGCCGGATCCGGGCGTTGACCGACTCGATCGCGTTGGTGGTGCAGACGATGCGGCGGATCTCGGTGTCGAACCACAGGAACGGCGTGAACTCCTCCCAGGCGTTCTCCCAGAGTTTCACGATCGCCGGATACTTCCGGCCCCAGGCGTCGGCGAACTCGGCGAACCGGTCCAGGACGGCCTCCTCGGTCGGTGCGGTGTAGACGGGCTTGAGGAGGCGGGCGATCTTGTCCCAGTCCTGGCGGGCGGCATAGCGGAAAGAATTCCGCAGCAGGTGGACGACGCAGGTCTGCACGATCGTCCTCGGCCAGACCGTCTCCACCGCCTCGGGCAGGCCCTTGAGCCCGTCGCAGACGAGCATCAGCACATCGCCGACACCGCGGTTCTTGACCTCGGTGAGGATGTGCAGCCAGTGCTTGGCGCCCTCACCGCCGTCGCCGGCCCACAAGCCCAGGATCTCGCGCCGGCCTTCGGTGGTGACGGCCAGGGCCACATAGATGGGCCGGTTGGCGACGGCGCCGTCGCGGATCTTCACGTGGATTGCGTCGATGAAGACCACCGGATAGACGGCGTCGAGGGGGCGGCTCTGCCATTCGGCCATGCCCTCGAGGACCTTGTCGGTGATGGTGGAGATGGTCTGGCGGGAGACCTCGGCGCCATAGACCTCGGCCAGGTGGGCCTGGACCTCACCGGTGGTCAGGCCCTTCGCCGCCAGCGAGATCACCATCTCGTCGACGCCGGTCAGGCGCTTCTGCCGCTTCTTGACGATCTTCGGCTCGAAGGAGCCGGCCCGGTCGCGGGGCACGGCTATCTCCACCGGCCCGACCTCGGTCAGGACGGTCTTGGAGCGTTTGCCGTTGCGAGAGTTGCCGCCATCCCAGCCGGATCGTGCTTGTCATAGCCGAGGTGGTCGGTGATCTCGCCCTCCAGGGCGGACTCCAGCAGCCGCTTGGTCAGCTGCTGCAACAGTCCGCCCTCGGCCTGAGCCCGGCTCACCAGCTCGTCGATCAGCTGGTCGTCCACGGCCTTCGCCGACACAGCCGCTGCCAACTCGACAGTCTCCTGCTCGGCTACGTTCTCACTGGTCATCGATGCACCTTCCATGATCGGGAGTTACACCGAACGATTTACAGTCCCGTGGCCGGCCACCAGGATGACGAGCAGGAGTAGCGCCTGGCCGGGCGATGCGTGGCCTGCAACGTTCCCCCGTGCACTGTGGCCGACTTCTGTTCCCCGGGGCTCCCCTGTGTAAGGGCACGCAAGGGGCACGACGCCCGGGCTTCTCCCTGGCATCATCACTGTGAGGCTGAGGGGGGATGGATGCTTGAGCTGCTGTTGTGGTTCACCTGGGCAGGCCTCTGGTTCTGGGCGTTGGAGAACCTGCCGTTTCGGGAGTCCGTACGTCGTGTCTCGTGGGTGATGACGGCTATCGGCATACCCCTTGCCTGGGCTGTGTCGCAGTTGCCCCCGCAAGAGCGTGTGGTCCTCGGGATCTTCGGCGGCATGGCGATGGTGGTCTTCGTGATCATTGCGTGGCTGAGCTCTGATCCGCCAAAGGTTGAGCACCCTGCCGAGACCGTCACTCACAGCCCGCGATCGGCGCCTATCTGCTACAGGGAGCAGGTGCCCGGTCGGTGCTCGTGGGAGATGTGCCGTCAGCGCTGCATGTTCGCTCCGGAAACGTGAGGTCGACGGAGTCTCAACGGGTGAGTCGATCAGTAGCTTGAAGAACTACTTTCAGTCAGTGCCCAAGTCGATCGACGTGGTGGGGCGTTGAGCTGACCTGCGCTGACGTCTCCGCTGCCTGTCGTCGCTTGTCGATGTTGGTCAACGCCGGACGGCCCAGAGACGGCCCAGCCCTCAGGACGGAGCCCTTGGGACCATGGCTGCCAGACAACACCTGCGCCGGCGTTTAGAAGATGCGGGCACGCCCCAGAGGCCTGGCCCAGCACATCCGTGCCACTTCCGCGACAAGCTGCCAGGTGCTGGCGCCGTCCGTGCTCGTTGCCGTCATTCGAGGGTGCGAAGACCGCGCGTCCGAAAGAAGCGACGCCCCGCCCGGAGGGCCAAGATCAGCACCGTGACCGCCAGCACAACGTTGAGAGTGTCCACGATCATGACGACGGAGTGGGGCGCGAGCAACAGGCTCGGCACCTTTCCGCCGATCATCCCCAGGCCCATGAGGAGAGGGAGCCATGCCCGAAAGAAGCGCATGTCCTGATCGGGACTCGCTCCCTTCCGAACCTTGGTCCGATCCCACCACCGGCTGCCGATACTCGCGAGGACCAGCGCGCACCCCATCGCGACTACGGACCAGTCCATGAACCGCAGCATCACATCTCCTTGATCGGCAGACGGATCTTCCTCCCGCGGGTGATCGCGGTCAAGGGGCCGGCGTCCCACCGCAGCCCGGGCCCTTTTGAGTCCTGGAGCTGTGCGCGGCACCCCGGGCACGCTCAGACCCTGTGACACTCGCTTTAGGAGTTCGCTCCGCGTTGGGCCTGATCGGGGTCCACCTCGGGCACTGACGCCACGACTGGCTGCCGCTTGTTGCTGCGGTCCGGGGTCGTTGATGTCAGCGGAACAGTTCCAGTACCGGGCAGACCTCGAAAGGTTCGTCCGGCCGATCAGCCCAGCGCCACCAGACGTGCCGACCGCTGCACCTCCACAGCGTCGGGCAGGTCCGCCGGCCATCGTCCTGCCGCTGAGAGAGAACGAAGCCGCCGGATCTCATGGGCTGGCCGCACTTGGGACAGGCGGCGACGTCGGTCAGTACGACGTGGACTCGGTGGTTCGCCATGAGTCGGGCGGCTTAGCTCACGAGTCCGAGCGTAGCGACCGCAGCTGGTGGAGGCGTCGGCGCTCTCGGAGCACCGCTTTAGGGGAGAGCTGAGGCTGTGAAGGGAGCCACACCGTTTATCTCTCGCCGGGCAGCAGCATGGTCCATCATGGTTAGTAGCAGTATTTCGGGACCGGTGCAGGACGACAGGCGTGGGGGGAAGTAGTGCCACACGTTCGCGGCTATTACCGTGCCGATGGCACCTGGGTTTCACCGCACTGGCGTTCGGGCCTGGCCCAGGACTACGGAGATCTCTCTCTGGAAGGCGATGGGGTTACCGCCCTCGTGTTCTGGATCATCTGCCTCACCCCGCTCACTCTGCTGTCTATCGGTCTCGGGTTAACCGCTCACGACGTTGACTACTACGGTATGGCGCTAATGTTTGGTGCCGTCGACGCTGGCTGCCTTTTCATGGTCTGCAGAAGGTGGCGACTACAGCGCGCGCAGGATGCAGCCCGCATCCGCCAGGAGCTCCAGCAGGCACTGGATGCGGCACGTCAGCGGCGCGAAGGGCCGCCCATCGAAACCCGCTCCGCACCGAACTCTTCGTCGTACCAAATCAATGAGTGGCTACAGTGGCAGACTCTTGACGGCAGACCTGGTCCCTACGCCCCCACAGCCCGCCCGCGCCGGCCTAGCTGCGCCCGCTGCGGCACGCAGAAGTATGGTCACCCTGGAGCGGAAGTCTGCTTCTGGTGCGGAGCATGACATCACCCGGCCGCGTGTGCACTGGTGTTACGGCAGGATTCGAACCTGCATGAGCTGCAACCAGCGTGTCTCTTGTTCGCACGCATAAAGCCGTTGACCTGCTCGGTTATGTGGCTTGACGAAGCCCTGCATGCCGACTTTGACACGTTTCGACACAGGGCGTGCGAACGTCCCACAGCGGCCGCCTCCCAGGATGACCAACCGGGCGGCTAGCTTGGAGGAGCCGGCGGCTGGGGAACTAGTGACTGGCCGTTCAGCTCGTGGCCGGCCATGAAGCGTCCAAGCAATGCCCACACGACGGCACAGCTCTCCACGTACTCCAAGGCTGAGATGCCAGACACGTCATGTGAGTGAGCCGCTCGATTCCGGAGACTGACAAGCTCCGCGATGATTTCTGCGACGTCTGCATCCAGACCCGCGGCGACGAGGTCTTCCGTCCACCGGCGGGGAGTGATAGGGAAGACGCGACGGGCCGCCACGTTGTTCCATGAGGTCCCTCGCACCAGACAGTGCGCTTCAGAAAGTCTTAACTCTACGCGCCGCCATGCGGCCATGATTGCCGCGTCTGGTGCTGACGCCGCGACATCGCGTAGAGCGTCAAATGCGCCGAGATCTTGTCCGTCGTACCGAACACCTGAACGTGAGTCACCCGGATTCTGGCTAGAGTTCTGTTCACTCACGGCCTCGACAACCGCATTGTGGACCTGGTTCACGTCGGCGGCAAATTCAAGATCTCCGGCGGGTGTGCTGATCATGCTGAGTCTTCCGATGAGCCCCGCTAGGTGGGTCCGCAATAGATAGACCAGGCCCACAACCATGACGGGCCACGTTAGTGCCTCCACGTACGCAAGCACGATCTTGGCAGTCTCCACTCTCATATAATGCGCAAAGTTGTAGATCGCTACGCGCGGCGTTGAATGGAAGTGGTCGCATACCTCTTGCGTCTCCTGCGGGGTCCCTGTCGGAGTGCAGGAGGCCAGCAGAGTCGCAATGGCTGAGTCAAGGCCCTTCTTCTTGCCCTGGGTCTTGCCGGGGATCTTGGTGACCTGCGCTTTCGCTGCTCAGAGACGGTAGGCCCGTGCGCCTGGTGGTCGTCGTTGGTCGTCATTGGCCACTGTCGAGCGCCCTCGGACGGCCCAGCTTTGTCTCGCTCGGCCGACGGGCGGCATCTTCGATGCGCCCCTGTCTGAACCTCAGCCCGATGACAGTCCGCCACGACGGCGGGTGTGCCAACCGATCACGCGCGCGTGTGCCTCGCTGCGCCCCCACTAGCCTCAGCCATGCGGCCTGTGCCGTCGACCAGAGCAGGTGCCCACGGCCAGCGCCTGACGACGACGGCCGGCCGAGCCCTCAGCTTGGGAAGCTGCGGGCATTCGCTGCCGGTTTTGGCACTGACCTGGGCGAACAGCTTCGCTGGGGCCTCGCCCGACCCGATGGCTTTCACCCGTGGTTCCCCGCTACTCCCCGCTCGTTCTGGTGCGCTTGTGGTGCGGCGGTCGCTTACGGGCGTTCTAGATGCTTCCCTACGACACGGCCGCCGTGCTCGACGGCGTCCCGGCCGATGTCCGACCAGGCGAGCGTCTCGTCCCCGGCCCGGCTCTGTGTAGCCGTTCGGGTTGCGCAGGTACTCGCTGCGGACTTCAGGGTGAGCGTGTTCACCAGGCGGGGCGCGGTGTCCTCGGGCCAGTCGCGGCCGTAGGTGGCCGCGAAATCCGAAGCGTCGTCCAGCGCCCCCACCGCGATGCGCAGCTCGTTGTCGAGATTCCAGTCGAGGCGGCCCTTCAGCTCGTCGAGAGTGGCATAAGGCACGCAGTCTCCTTCCTGTAGCGGGGCCGATGAACCGTGATCGCAGATCCTTCAACCCACCTGACAGGGTGCTGATCTTCCTGAACGATGACGGCCATGAGCCACAACGTGTTCAGTCGGGAAGTGCAGCGGCGTACCAGTGAGGGGATGAGCTATGACCAGATGGAGGCCATGACACGGAAGATAGGAGGTAAGGAGGGAACCTTGACAGCGGCATGGTGGAACAAGGTGGCCCTTGGCGAGTCGGCCCCTCCACCTGAGCCGAAGTGCATTCCTGGCGTCGCCGGGGTGCTGGAAGTTCACGATCGCAACGTGGCCCTTCTCATCTGCCAGCAGTGGTATGAGGTGAGTCCAGAAGATTTCATCCGAGAACTGTTGGAACGGGCCGTGGACAAGGCGGGGTCCTGGCTGAGAAGCAGTCTCTCTTCGCTGCTCGAACGCCACCGATAGTCGGCGAACGGAGCGGAGGGCTAACGGACGGGGGCCCGGGCTCGCTAGCACCTTCGCTGTTGAAGGGACAGGCATGGCATTGGTCCGCAAGGGATCACGACAGATCGTTGTCGACGGCACGGCCTACCGCTGGCGGCTGCGAGGCGGGCCGACGTACATCCAGGGCTTGGCCTGGTCGCCGTGCAAGGCTTTCGAGTGCCCGAGGGCGCTGCTGGCGGGCTCCTGGATGATCAGCGCATGGCACACGGCCCCCGGGACGCCCCGGGCCCTTCTCCGCCTCCCGACGTGGCCACGGGTGGCGGACTTAGTATGTATCTCCACAACTGATCACCGGCGGCCGTGACCTGCGGCCGTCGTATCGATCAACGTCTTGACCTGCGGCCGAGCTGTTGGCGCCTGTCGAGGTTGGTCACTATTGAGCGCCCTTCCACGGCCCGAGGACGGCCCGGGAGGGCGCTCATGCGTGAGCACCGCTTTAGGAGTTCGATCTAACCTTGGCCCAGATGACGCCGGCCTTGTGCATCGGTGCCACACGTGGGTGCTGTGTGACGCCGCCGTCCGGGGTCGTTGATGTCAGCGTTGGATGTCAGCGGAACAGCTCCGGCACTGGGGAGGATCCCAGGCGCAAACACATAACTAGCGTCTCAGGCTCGTCATCCCTGCCGGAACGTGCCATGAGTTGGCGCGGCTGCTCTTCACCCACCGTCCGGTACCTAGGAGAACCGCGGCCCGGCAGGTCAGAGGCTCACCGGGACGGGAGGCGCGGATCGTGTCGATGATCTGCCACATTGACAAGAGCCATGTCTTCGCCTCGCCAGGCTCCAGACGGCAGACGCTCCCCTGCATCGCGAAGTCGACCGCTCGAACGCGAGATGGCGCACCGCCCCAGTAGGAGCGACGTCTGTCGGATATGCATGGCACGCGTACGCTCACGGGTCCACGCCCAGTGTTGCGTACGACCACACTGAATGCGTCATGCACGTACGATTCGAACTCTGCGCCATGGACGCGTTGAAGGTCCGTTGTAGTGCGATCGACAACCTCCGAGACGATGGACGGGACAGGATCCCCACCGTCATGGATCGCGATCGACAGTTCGCAGCGCACCCGGGCACCGCTCAAGAAGTGGCTAGCGACTTGCCAACTGAGTGAGACCGTAGACACGGCCAAGCTGAGAGCAGCGACAGCGAACGCCCCGAACATGTCGGTCATTCGAGGATGATACGGGCGTCGGGGTCGAGACGGGAGACGTTTTCCCCGGCTAGTGTCACCTCGCTGAGAATGGCGGGGGCGCCAGGCACCACAGGTGCGGGACGCCTTGTCACCCGTATCCATCCGAACGGCCTTGAACGGCGCTGAATGAGACGGTAAGGAGACGGACGGCGATGCCGGGCTCGCCAGCATCGTTGCGATCGAGGGGCGCCACGCACCGGCTCGGCCACTCGAACGCGGGCGGGCGACCCACAAACGCCCCCCGGCAGCAGCCCGCCGGGGGTCTGTCAGATTTCCAGCTCGTACGAGTCCGGAACTTCGATCAGGCGCAGCGCGAACTTCCCGTCGGGTCTTGCCGTTACGGAGACCTGGAAGATGCCCCGGGCGTCGGTGTCCACCACGATCTCGCCCGCCTCGTCGTCCCACTGGAACTCGATCGTCGAACCGAAGCGGCGCCGCATCTACCATCCGTGACGAGACGTGCCGAGTGAGCGATGCTCGTCCAGCCCGGTCTTCACGTACATCGTTCCCGGCTCGTCACTCCTCCCGGAGTCCTCGCACGCCTGCACGTACTCCTCTACGGCTCTTTCGACATCCGCGCGCCAATCGTCCGCAGCCATCAGCTCTCCTTCTTGGGTCGCAGCGCAACAGCTCGCGGCCGTCGGCGAGCAGCTGCTGGTCGCGTACATGAACCAGGAAACGTACGCGCCGGAACGTTGACGTACGCGCCGTGGCGGCTCGGGACGACGACCAGGCTCAGCAGCTAACCGACGACGGCCCGGCCGCCAGCCTGCTCGGTGTCGACGACCGCCAGGCCTTCACTTGCTGAGTGCCTCCAGTACGTCTAGGCCTTGGTTGCAGCAGTCGCCACAATGAAAGCGATAGCGGCCGTCCTCACCTAGGAGCCGGTAAGCATTGCGGCCCGGCTCCCGCAGGTCGGCTCCGCAGTCGGCGCACATCAGTCCCATGCGCCGGGCCTGCTTCTCCGTCCACCAGCGCCATTGCGCAGCGAAAACCCCCGTACAGAGGGCCATGCCCTCCGGCCGGGGCTCCCAGTAGAAGAACTCGAAGACCTTGGGGGCGTCCTCCGTGATCTGCTCCATGCGCTCCCGTAGCGACGGCATCCAGTGCACCAGCGTCACCAACTCCGACCACGACACACGGACCTCACGACCCTTCCGGAGGCTCCGCTCATACGACCGCGGAGGCATGTACCGGACGGCCATCTCACTGCGGACGCCCAGCAGCTCCAGGTCGGCCGTCACCGCGTCCGCGTCGGCACTGCCGTAATCGTCGTCATCGTCCGGCCGCCACAGCGCCATGCCTCCGCGGTTCAGGACGCTGTTTGCCCTGGCGATGGCAACGACACGGCGCTGCGCGTCCCGCTGCTCTGCCGTGGCGGGGGTTGGCCTCCTACGCTCCATAGCTCCCTGCTCTCCTCATTGTTCGGTCGGCTGTACTGCGGCCCGTCGCTTCCGGTCGGCCACCCGCTCCACAACCAGGCGCGCCCGGTGCCGCTCGGTGAAGTCTTGTCCCTGGCGTTCCAACGCGCTGGACAATGCCGCAACCACGGCCGCGCCGTCGTTGACGCACCGGAACCCCACGCCCCTGGAGCGCGCGAGATGGCGTAGCGTGCTGCAAGCCGTTCGCCGTGGGCGCGGCTCAGAAGTCGGTCTACTGATCACCGGTCCGGCTGACCAGCGGGACTGACGAAGCCCACGGCTCTGACCAGCCCAGATGCCGTGGGCTTCTGTCGTTGTCGGTCGGCGTCGGCCGGCTTCGTACGGCCCAGAGACGGCCCAGCCTCGGAGCGGTGCTTCTGGCGCGGTGGTTGCTGGACTTGGCTGCGGCGCACCGCCGCCGGCACTTGGCCGCGGCCCACACGCGGCTGGGCCTTGGCGATGCTGCGCCTCTTCACCGCTCCGCGTGCGAACCATCAGACTGTGCCTATGGATGACCGACCAACGCCCGGTGCCCTTGCACCCAATCGTCACTCATTCCTGGAAGACGCCTTGGCACGGTTTGAGGCGGACCTGAACGCTGACGATCCGGTTCGTCGTCGAGCGGCGCAACTCGCGAACCTGTGCGTGCAAGTCTTCGGCGAGTACGCCGCACTCATGCAGGAGGCGGACAGGCATCTCCCCAGAGAAGCGCGAGATCGAATCATCCCCGTACACGTGGAGCGATCCCTTGAAGGACTTTCTCGCCTCGCGGAAATACTGGATATCGATCTTGAGTGAGAGCAGAGCCGAGCCAAGCCGGGCCGCCCCACCCTGCCGGCGCCAGCGTCGGTCTTCGCACCTGTCTCCGGAGGCCGAGTGGGCTTACGGCATACTCGCTGGTCGCGGCCTTCGTCCACGTGTAGTAGTTGCACCGAGTCCACAGATGGTCCACGACCAGCGATCATGCGATCGTCTCGGATAGCGGTGGACGAGGTGGGAACTCCCCGCGCACGCCACTGTGGACCCGCGGTCGAAGCGGCGCCCCCACCCTCCCGGTGCCGGCCGCTCTCCCGCTGACCATCGGCCAGGCATCACTGCTTGGGGTTGCAGGCACAAAGAACGGGCTGGTCAGAGGGGTAGAACTCCAACGATCACCCCACCAGGTACCGGAACGGGAGTCTGTCCCTGTCCTTGGGCTAGTAGACCTGGCTGGGCAGTCACCGCGCTGCTCAGTGCCTTCCATGAAGTGCGACAATCAGTGTGGGGAGGTCGCTGGAAAATGGTCCCCTTCGGCAATCCTACGTAGAGGAACTGGCCCTCTGGCAGGACGGTGAACCCTGCCTTGGTGTAGTACTGAGCGAGGTGGGGACGTGAAAGTATGAAGTCGGCGATCAACAAGCGGCAGCCTGATGCACGCAGATGTTCTTCAGCGTGTTTGAGGAGAAGACAGCCGAGCCGCATCCCACGCGCTTGGGGTGCGATTGCGAGAGCCTCGACGGTGGCTACCGATCTGGCCAGGGCATTTTTGGTCAACCAATCGATATCGGGGTCTTGAAGCCAGTCGAACGGTGAAACGGCGGAAAGGGCTCCCAGTAGCTTTCCATCTTTGTTCTCGATGACGAGGTTGAGGTACAACCCGGCCGAGTGTGTCGAGTCGACTCCCGTGTCAATTGTATTTATCACGTTATGGAAGGACTCGGGATGATCGGGGTCAACTAGTCGCACCAGGTCGTAGACCAGCCTCCCTTCACCTGGGCGAGCTTCACGGATACTGACACCTTCGCTAGCTAGCTTCCGCCGTATGGAGAGGGCTGCGGCCCGTTCTCTCGACTTACGTCCCATAGAGGGATGTTCGCATACGGCGCCCGCTGACCCCACCGGCTTGATCGAGCATCGAAGCCCGAACCGCCTAGTTTCGATCGTCCATGAGCCACTGTCAGCTTGTCGACGACGGGGAAGTTATGTCTCTGCGGCGGATGTCGCCGGTCAGGGCGGGCATCGCCAGCTACGCGAGGAGGTCAAGTGCGTGCGAGGAAGACGATCTCCAGCCAGATGCGGTTCCGGACGGCTTCGTGCAGGGGCACGTTGCGCAGGCAGGTGTGGCGGGCGGCTTGTGGTACTTCGAGGCCGTACCCGGCCGCGACGAGTTGATAGCTATCAAGGAAGCCGAGCTGACTTCGGCCGGCCGACTGCGCCTGCGCAAGTGGGCCCACATGCTCGGCTTCCGCGGCCACTTCTCCACCAAGTCCCGCGCCTACTCCGTCACCCTCGGCGCCCTCCGCCAGGAACGCGCCGACCACAACGAGGCCCTGGCCCGCGAACGCGCGGCTGAGGGCGGCCACCCGCTGCCCGACCCGGACACCGTCCTCGTCCTCTCCCATTGGGTCTTCGCCGGGACAGGCCTGACCGCTGCAGAACACCTGATCACTCACGGCATTCCCTCGCCTGCAGCCTCGGCAGACGACGACACGGAAGGAGCACCGACGTGGACCACCGGCGCGACGAACTGATGACCGTCCCGCAGATCCTCGCTGAGCTGGGCGGGGTGTCTCGCCGGACTTTCTACCGGTGGCGCGAGCTGGGGCAGGGCCCCGCTGCGTTCAAGCTCCCCAACGGGGAGCTCCGGGTATGGCGGAGTGACTTCACCGCATGGTTGCGCCAGTTGGAGGCAGCGGCATGAAGTCTCTCGACGTGAAGGTGTGGGGCGTCCGGAAGAGGAACACCAAGAAGTCGTCCTATGACGTCCGGTGGACTGTCGCCGGGATTGTGTTCTCTGAACAGTTCCGCACCAAAGGGTTAGCGGACCACTACCGGTCCAAGTTGCTCCGCGCCACCCATGCCGGCGAAGAGTTCGACATGGTGACGGGGCTGCCCGAATCGATGGTCGAGAAAGCGGCCTCGATGACCTGGTACGCCTTCGCCCTGAAGTACCTCGCCATGAAGTGGCCCCACGCGGCTCCCAACACGCGCAACGGCATCAATGAGGCGCTGACCGCGGTGACGATGGCCCTTCTCGACGATCGCACGGGGCAGCCGTCCGAGGAACTGATCAGGAAGGCGCTTCGCAACTGGGCCTTCGTCCTTCCCGGTCCGGACGAGCGTGAACTGCCGACCGAGATCGCGAACACCTTGCACTGGGTGGCCAAGGCGTCACGCCCGCTCTCGGACCTCGGTGACGCCGCGATCGGCAGGGCCGTCCTGGACTCGCTCAAGCTGAAGCTCGACGGGACGGCGGCGGCTGCGGAGACCGTTCGCCGCAAGCGTCGGACACTCGTCAACGCGCTGCACTACGCGGTGGACCTCGGCGAGTTCAAAGAGAACCCGATCACGGGCATCCGATGGAAGAAGCCGAAGGTCGCCGGGGAGGTCGATCCCCGGGTGGTCGCCAATCCTGAGCAGGCTCGTTCCCTGCTGACCGCGGTCTCGTACGTCGGCGGGTACGGCCGCGCACGTGGCCGACGACTCGTCGGCCTTTTCGCCTGCATGTACTACGGGGCCCTACGCCCGGCTGAGGCCGTCGGCCTCACCAGTGCGGACCTGAAGCTCCCCGAGGTCGGCTGGGGGACGGCACTGCTGAATCGGACGCGCCCCAGTGTCGGCAAGCAATGGACGGACTCCGGCGAGACCCACGATGACCGGGGCCTGAAGAACCGGCCGGCGGAGGAGGTGCGGCTCGTACCGATCCCGCCCCAGCTCGTCGCCATCCTCCGGCAACACCTCGACACCTTCGGTAGCGCCGAGGACGGGCGGCTGTTCGCCAACGAGCGCGGGGGAGTGGTCGGCTCCTCGACGTACTACCGCGTCTGGCAGGAAGCCCGTGCGCTGGCGCTTCCGCCGGCCGCAGTCGCGTCCCCGCTCGCGGCTCGCCCGTATGACCTCTGACACTCGGCCCTGTCGACCTGGCTCAACTCCGGGGTGGACCCGACCGAGGTCGCCGAGCGAGCAGGCAACAGCGTCGAGGTCCTGCTGAGCCGCTACGCCAAGTGCATCGACGGACGGCAGGAGATCGCCAACCGCAAGATCGAGGAACTGCTGCGCGAGTACGAGTGATCGGACGGTGCGCTGTCAGTGCCGTCCTTTACGCTGCGCCTTCGATTGAAGAGCTCAGGTGGGGAGGGACAGAGGTGGGCGGCAACGCATGGCGCGACACTCGTCCGTATCAGCGTGATCTGGAGGCCGCATTCCGGCAGGCCCAGGAAGAGGAGCTGGCGCGGGACAACCACGGTTTCGAGGGCCGGTCCGTCGAGGAGCTGTGGCGCGACCCGGACTGGCAGGAATACATCCTGACCGGCGGCACGGGCACCGTGCTGGACTTTCCCTGCATGATCGAGGGCACGGACACCGACAACGGCCCGTTCATGCGCCTGCTGACCGATGATGAGGTCCGTGCGTGGGCTCCTCACGGCCGGCCCACCTACGCGGAGTGGGACGCCGCCCTCCACTCCGAGCGGTTGGGCTTCCCGGGCCGCGCCGAGGGGAACTGCACGGTGCTCTACCGCGACGGCCGGCCCGCGCAGATCGCCTACTGGGGGGTCACTGCCGACTAGCGGGGCGGCGTCGTGATCGGGCTCAGTGGAGGAGACACATCGGTGGCCCCCGGACTCCTCCGGGGGCCACCAACGTTTCCGCGCTTCCGTAAAACCGCTCATCGAGCGGGCAAGGTGAGTCGCAGAACGATCTCGCCGTCGTCGATCTCCCCAGTGGGCTCGAACCCGAACTTCTGGTAGAAGGGCCACGGCTCGCCGTTGCCGGGCTCGTAGCTGGTCAGCAGCTCGGCGGCGCCGTCCGCGCGCACCAGGGTGGCGACCTGCGTGAGCGCTTCTCGGCCGATCCCTCGGCCCTGGTAGCGCTTGTCGACGAGGAGGCGCCAGAGGAAGTGGCGCCCTTCGTAGGGACCGGCCGGCGGTTTCCACGACAGCATCACGAAGCCGACTGGCTCATCGCCGCGGTACACGGCGCGGTACCAGGGATTGGCCTCAGGTTTCTTCGCCGCCTCCTTGAGCGAATGGGACACGGAGGCGACGAACTGCTTCTGGTCACGTCGGACGCGGAGGGCACGGACGGCATCCCGGTCTTCGTCGGTGATCTCCCGTAGGTGCACGCTCGGGGATCGCATGCCGCACCCCTGCCCCTTCCGTATCCGGCAGCTGCGCCGTCCCGGCCTACGTGGAGAGCCGCCACCGGGCGGCATTCCCGCGCATCCGCGTTGTCGAGGCCGCCAGGTCGGACGTCTTCGGAGCGTATTCGACACAGGCGATCTGGAGCGGGACTGGCACGCCGGTTTCTGTGACCGCGTCCAAGGCAGCTCCCGGGAGAGCAACCCGGCCTGACGCGGCGATGCGCATGCGCAGGCCCTTCGTCGGTTAGATGGGCTGACCTGGGTAATCGCTTGGCCGCGACCGGCTCCCCGTCGACCCGCGGACGAGCCGGATGTCGCAGTCGCAGGTGATCGCGAGAGATTTTCTTCGAGACTTGCCGAAAGACTATTGACTTACGGCGTCTGGCGTGGATCGTTGTTAGTAGGCCATAACACCGAAAGAGTTGCTGCAGAGTCGACAAGGACGTCTAGTCGGCGTAGTGACTTGGACAGGATGTGGTTAAGGCCCCCAGCAAGCCGGCGCGATACCGAGACGACAGTGACGACTGGAGTTTCAGGACACGCGCAGACTACTGGGGACTGTTTTTTGCCCTCAGGACGCGGCCACTGCACTGTGCTCTACCGCGACGGTCAGCCGACCGAGATGGGCTACTAGGGTCACCGCCGATCAACCGACCCTCAGGCTCCTGCACTTGTCCGGGGGCCTTGCTGTTTGCCGGGGCTGACCTGGGCAGACGTCTCAAGATCCTGTCCACGAATAGTCCACGGACGCCGACATACGGCCGCTTCGGGCGGCACACGCCTGCACAGACACGAAGACCCCGCCTTCAGCGTTTTCGCTGGTGACGGGGTCTTTTGGCACCTTCTTCGAGGTGCCCCCGGCAGGATTCGAACCTGCGCACACGGCTCCGGAGGCCGTTGCTCTATCCCCTGAGCTACGGGGGCGTGTCCTGCGCGTTCAGTGCGCGGTGACGGGTAGAACACTACCAGCTCTGTCGGGGTGGTCATGAACGTTTTCCCTGGCGTGGCCGTCGGCGCGGTCTTCGGCCGCCCGGGCGAGCGCTCCCCCGCACGGGGGTGGAAGTGGGGAAAGCCCGGACGCGATGGCCGGTCCCGACCTACTCTCGAGTTGTGCCAGGGGCGTCGGGCCGGGTGCTTGTTGTGGACGACAACAAGGTCATCCGGCAGTTGATCAGGGTCAACCTCGAGCTTGAGGGTCTCGAGGTGGTGACCGCGGCCGATGGTGCCGAGTGTCTGGATGTCGTGCATGAGGTGCGGCCCGACGTCGTGACCCTCGATGTCGTCATGCCGCGGCTCGACGGGCTCCGGACCGCCGCGCGGCTCCGCGCGGACCCGCGGACGCACCATCTGCCTCTCGCGATCGTGAGCGCCTGTAGCCAGTACGAGGTCGATGCCGGCCTCGACGTCGGTGTGGACGCCTTCCTCGCCAAGCCCTTCGAGCCCGCGGAGCTCGTGCGCCTGGTGCGGCAGTTGCTGGAGGGGCAGGCGGCGCGTGGCGGGTGCGAGGGGCAGGGGAGTGGGGGCGGTTCTGGGCGGGCGGCCGCAGGGTCGCAGGACTTCCTCAGGTCTCAGGGCTCCCTCAGTGCCGGAGAGGCCGAGCCGGCTGGGAGTGCTGGTAGCTGATCACGGGCGGCCGACTCGATGGCCGTGCCGTGCCTGACTCATCGGGGCTGGGTCTTCGGTGCGCGATATCCCAGGGGAGTGAGCCGGTCAGTCGGCTTGTGTGTCGGCTGACTGGTGCTGGTGGGTTCCCTTCGTCACACATGTCGCCAGTGGTGCGGCGGGAAGGGGAGCGGCTGCTGGTGCGCCCCGCCGCCTCTCCGCCGTCCTCAGCCAGGTCGCGTGACCTGTGCAGGGGGCGCCGCCCCGGGTCAGTGTCCGGGACGGGAGTCGGCTTCGCTCGTCCCCTCTCTGTCCACATCCCGGACCCTCACCGAACTCGTTCGCCTACCCACCCCCCTCCTCCCCTACGCTGGTCGGCGTGAATCCCGTCGAGCTGTCCCGCACCGTGCTGCGCGCGGTGCGTCATGCTGTCGACGAGGGGCAGCTGAGCGTGGCCGTGCCGGAGCGGGCCGTGGTGACCGCCCCGGGGCCCGGCGGCTGCGGTGACTACGCCACCAACATCGCCCTCCAGCTCGCCCGTCCCGCCGGGCAGCCGCCCCTACGCGTCGCCGAGATCCTCCGGCCGCACCTCGCCGGCGCCGATGGCGTCGGCGACGTCGCTGTCACCGGGCCCGGGTTCCTCAACATCAGCCTGCGCCCGGCCGCCTCCGCCCACCTTGTGGAGGAGATCCTGCGGCGGGGGACGCGCTACGGCTTCGTGGACAGCAACAGCAACAGCAACAGCAACACCAACAGCAACACCAACAGCGGCAGTGGCTGCGGTGACGGCGGCAGCCGTGTCGGCCGGTCCGGAGCCTCCGCCGTCCGGTTGCACTGTCCTCTTGAAGTGCGTGCTCTCGTCGTCATGGACGTCGTCGCACGGCTGCTTCGGTCGCAGGGCGCCGTCGTGCGTACGAGCTGTGACGCGCCGCCTCCGCCCGAGTGGGAGGCCGTGCTCGGCGTGCATGTCGACGCAGGTGGGGCAGCCGAGACGCAGGCCGTCGTCCGTCCCGCCCCCGCCCCCGGCCGCACCACCCCCCTCCGCCCCGTCCCCGCCCCCGCCGACCCCCTGTCCCTCGGGCGCGACGCCGCTCGCTGGGCGCTGCTTCACCCCGCCGTGCACGACCGGCCCCGTATCGGTGACGAACATCTGGTCCAGCGGGAGAGCAACCCTCTGTTCCGCGTGCGGTACGCCCACGCCCGCACCCGGGCTCTCCGGCGCAACGCCGCCGACCTGGGGTTTCACGCCCGGCCCGGGGCCGTGATCGGCGCCGAGGGGCTGCTCGCCTGCCTCGCCGACCACCCCCGTGTCCTCGCCCGGGCCGCGGGGCACCGTGCTCCCGACCGGCTCGCCCGGCATCTCGTCGACGTCGCCGACGCCGTGCTGCCCCTGATGGCCGGGGTGCTGCCGCGCGGGGAGGAGAAACCCTCGGCCGCCCACCGTGCCCGGCTCGCCCTCGCCGAAGCCGCCGGGACGGTGCTGGCCGGCGGCCTGTCCCTGCTCGGCATCGACGCACCCGACCATCTCTGAGGAAGCGCACGACACGACCATGAGCCGTTCCGCCCACCCCGCCGGGCCCCGTCACGCCGATGTCCTGCCCGAGGGGCACTACTCCGCCCCGCCCGCCGACCTCAACGCCCTCGACCCGAAGGTCTGGGCCGAGACCGTCACCCGCGACGCCGACGGCGCCGTCACCGTCGGCGGTGTCCCCGTCGGCCGGATCGCCGAGGAGTTCGGCACCCCCGCCTACGTCCTCGACGAGGCCGACTTCCGTTCCCGGGCCCGTGCCTGGCGCAGCGCGTTCGGTGACGGCGCCGACGTCTTCTACGCCGGCAAGGCGTTCCTGTCGCGTGCGGTCGTGCGGTGGCTGGACGAGGAGGGGCTGAACCTCGACGTCTGCTCGGGCGGCGAGCTGGCCACCGCGCTGTCCGGCGGGATGCCCGCCGAGCGCATCGCCTTCCACGGCAACAACAAGTCCACGGCAGAGATCCGCCGGGCCGTCGAGGGCGGCGTCGGGCGCATCGTGCTCGACTCCTTCCAGGAGATCGTCCGCGTCGCCCACATCGCGCAGTCCCTCGGGAAGCGGCAGCGGGTGCAGATCCGCGTCACCGTCGGTGTCGAGGCTCACACCCACGAGTTCATCGCCACCGCGCACGAGGACCAGAAGTTCGGCATCCCGCTCGCCGGGGGGCAGGCCACCGAGGCCGTGCGCCGCGCCCTCCAGCTCGACGGGATCGAACTGGTCGGCATCCACAGCCACATCGGGTCGCAGATCTTCGACATGTCCGGCTTCGAGGTGGCCGCGCACCGGGTCGTGGGACTGCTCAGGGACATCCGCGACGAGCACGGCGTCGAGCTCCCCGAGATCGACCTGGGCGGCGGGCTCGGCATCGCGTACACGAGCGGTGACGACCCGCGTGAGCCGCACGAGATCGCCAAGGCGCTCACCGACATCGTCACGCGCGAGTGCGAGGCGGCCCGGCTGCGCACGCCCCGCATCTCCGTCGAGCCGGGGCGCGCCATCGCCGGCCCCACCGCCTTCACGCTCTACGAGGTCGGCACGGTCAAGCCGCTGGAGGGGCTGCGCACCTACGTCTCGGTCGACGGGGGCATGTCCGACAACATCCGGACGGCCCTGTACGACGCCGAGTACAGCGTCGCGCTGGTCTCGCGCAGCTCGGAGGCGGAGCCGATGCTGGTCCGCGTGGTCGGCAAGCACTGTGAGAGCGGTGACATCGTGGTGAAGGACGCGTTCCTGCCCGCCGACCTGGCCCCGGGCGACCTCATCGCCGTGCCGGCCACCGGCGCGTACTGCCGTTCCATGGCGAGCAACTACAACCACGTGCTGCGTCCGCCGGTCGTCGCCGTCCGCGACGGCGCGGCCCGGGTCATCGTCCGGCGGGAGACGGAGGAGGACCTGCTGCGCCTCGACGTGGGATGAGGCCCGGCGCGGGGCGGCCCGTCGGCACGGGGTGGTGCCCTCTCACGCCGCGGGGTCGCGCCTCGGCGCGCGGGCTCCTCGGCCGCGGGCGGCCCTTTGGCCACAGGTGTCCCTTCGGCCGCGGGCGGCCCTCCGACGCTGTGGTGGCGCCTTGACGGGGAGGTGGCGCCTCCGACGTGGCGGTGGCGCCTTGACGCGGAGTGACGCGTGCGCTGCGGGGGCGGGACATCTTCCGGTCCCCCGCGGTGCGAAAACGAAATAAACGTCTCACGATCCGGACGAAGGGACAGAAAGTGTCGTCCGGTGAGTGAGACTGGTTCAGCCGTAGACGGTATGAGGAAACGAGGTCGGATGATGCGTACGCGTCCGCTGAAGGTGGCGCTGCTGGGCTGTGGGGTCGTCGGCTCCGAGGTGGCGCGCATCATGACGACGCACGCCGACGACCTCGCCGCCCGGATCGGCGCCCCCGTGGAGCTTGCGGGCGTGGCCGTGCGGCGGCCCTCCAGGGTGCGCGAGGGCATCGATCCGGCCCTGGTCACCACGGACGCGACCGCGCTCGTCAAACGGGGCGACATCGACGTGGTCGTCGAGGTCATCGGCGGCATCGAGCCCGCCCGGACCCTCATCACGACCGCCTTCGAGCACGGCGCCTCCGTCGTCTCCGCCAACAAGGCCCTCCTCGCCCAGGACGGCGCCGCCCTGCACGCGGCGGCGGAGGAGCACGGCAGGGACCTCTACTACGAGGCCGCCGTCGCCGGTGCGATCCCGCTGATCCGGCCGCTGCGCGAGTCCCTCGCCGGGGACAAGGTCAACCGCGTGCTCGGCATCGTCAACGGGACGACCAACTTCATCCTCGACAAGATGGACTCCTCCGGCGCCGGCTACCAGGAGGCGCTCGACGAGGCCACCGCCCTGGGGTACGCCGAGGCCGACCCGACCGCCGACGTCGAGGGCTTCGACGCCGCCGCCAAGGCGGCCATCCTCGCCGGCATGGCCTTCCACACCCGCGTACGGCTCGACGACGTCCACCGCGAGGGCATGACCGAGGTCACCGCCGCCGACTTCGTCTCCGCCAAGGAGATGGGCTGCACGATCAAGTTGCTCGCCATCTGCGAGCGGGCCGCGGACGGCGGGTCCGTCACCGCGCGCGTGCACCCGGCGATGATCCCGCTCAGCCATCCGCTGGCCTCCGTGCGCGGCGCCTACAACGCGGTCTTCGTCGAGTCGGACGCCGCCGGGCAGCTCATGTTCTACGGCCCCGGCGCCGGTGGCGCGCCCACCGCCTCCGCCGTGCTCGGCGACCTCGTCGCGGTCTGCCGCAACCGGCTGAGCGGCACCACCGGCCCCGGCGAGTCCGCGTACGCGGCGCTGCCCGTCTCGCCCATGGGCGACGTCGTCACGCGCTACCACATCAGCCTCGACGTGGCCGACAAGCCCGGCGTCCTCGCCCAGGTCGCCACCGTGTTCGCCGAGCACGGCGTGTCCATCGACACGGTCCGCCAGCAGGGCAAGGAGGGGGCCTCCTACTCCGGCGAATTCGGCGGTACGGGAGAGGCCTCCCTCGTCGTCGTCACCCACCGTGCGTCCGACGCCTCCCTGAACGGGACCGTCGAGGCGCTGCGCAACCTCGACACCGTGCGGGGTGTCGCCAGCATCATGCGGGTTGAAGGAGAGTAACCAGCAATGACCCACCAGTGGCGCGGAATCATCGAGGAGTACCGGGACCGGCTGCCGGTGTCCGGCAGCACGCCGGTCGTGACGCTCCGTGAGGGCGGTACGCCCCTCGTGCCCGCGCAGGTGCTCTCCGAGCGCACCGGCTGCGAGGTGCACCTCAAGGTCGAGGGCGCGAACCCGACCGGGTCCTTCAAGGACCGCGGCATGACGATGGCCATCACCCGGGCGAAGGAGGAGGGCGCGAAGGCCGTCATCTGCGCCTCCACGGGCAACACGTCGGCCTCCGCGGCCGCGTACGCCGTGCGCGCCGGCATGGTGTGCGCCGTCCTCGTCCCGCAGGGCAAGATCGCGCTCGGCAAGATGGGCCAGGCCCTCGTGCACGGCGCGAAGATCCTCCAGGTCGAGGGCAACTTCGACGACTGCCTCACCCTCGCCCGGTCGCTCAGCGACAACTACCCGGTGGCGCTGGTGAATTCGGTCAACCCGGTGCGCATCGAGGGGCAGAAGACGGCTGCCTTCGAGATCGTCGACATGCTCGGCGACGCGCCCGACATCCATGTCCTTCCGGTCGGCAACGCGGGCAACATCACGGCCTACTGGAAGGGTTACAAGGAGTACGCCGCCGACGGTGTCGCCCGGCGCACCCCGCGGATGTGGGGCTTCCAGGCGTCCGGCAGCGCCCCGATCGTGCGCGGCGAGGTCGTCAAGGACCCGTCGACCATCGCCACCGCGATCCGTATCGGCAACCCGGCTTCGTGGCATTTCGCGCTGGCGGCGCGGGACGAGTCCGGCGGCCTCATCGACGAGGTGACGGACCGTGAGATCCTGCGCGCCTACCGGCTGTTGGCCGCGCAGGAGGGTGTGTTCGTCGAGCCGGCGTCCGCCGCGTCCGTCGCCGGTCTGCTGAAGGCCGCCGAGCAGGGCAGGGTCGACCCGGGCCAGCGGATCGTGTGCACCGTCACCGGCAACGGCCTGAAGGACCCCGACTGGGCCGTCGCGGGTGCGCCGCAGCCGGTGACCGTGCCCGTGGACGCGGTGACGGCGGCGCAGCGGCTGGGCCTGGCTTGAGACGGACGGCGGCCGGCGCGGGGCCCGGGAGCGGGCCGGTCACCGGCCGCCGCGTCCGGTCCCCGCTCGGCCGGCACGCCCGGCCGCCGTTCGCAGCCGCTGCGTCCGGCGCGGCGTGCGTGGCCACTGCCTCCGGCCACCGTCCGCCCGCGGTTTGCGGCTAGTGCGTCCGGCCGGGCGTGCGTGGCCACTGCGACCGGCCACCGTCCGTCCGCCGTTCGCGACCACCGCGGCCGCCCGGCCTGCACGGCCACCGCGACCGGCCCCCGCCGGGCCATCGTTCGCGACCACCGCGGACGACCACCGCGGACGGCCACGGCCGGTCACCGCATCCGCCCGGCATGCCCGGCACGCCCGCCCGCCGTCCGGGGCCGCCCCGTCCGGCCGCCCCTTCCGTCCGGCATACCCTCCCGTTCGCGTCCGTCGCGTCCGTCGCGTCCGGCCGGGTCGGCGCGCGGGGCGGTGCGGCGGCTGCGGCGCCCGTGCGGACGGGTGGACGGCGCGTCCGTGTACGACGGACCCGGGGTGGGAACATCCCAGGTGGGTGCACACAGGGCCGGCGACACGCATCGTGCGCCTCCCGTGCGCCCTGTGTCGCCACAGAACCTTCCTTCGATAGGCTGTACCGAACCCACCGCCGCATATGCCGCGGGTCCGCGCCGTCTCCGCGGCCCGGACCCGGCAGGCCGCTCGGCCCGACGCGGCCCCGAGGGTTCTCGTACGTCGTCGAATGTCCTCGGCAGTCGACAGTCACGCAGCTCAAGGAGAGTCAACGAGCGATGGCCGGTCCAGCGTTCCGCGCCGCCGCCGTCCGGGTGCGCGTCCCCGCCACCAGCGCCAACCTCGGTCCGGGCTTCGACGCCCTGGGCCTCGCGCTGGGGCTCTACGACGACGTGGTCGTCCGGGTGGCCGACTCCGGGTTGCACGTCGACATCGCGGGCGAGGGCGGCGAGACCCTCCCACGCGACGAGAGGCACCTGCTCGTACGCTCCCTGCGCACCGCCTTCGACGTCCTCGGCGGCCAGCCGCGCGGCCTGGAGATCGTCTGCGCCAACCGCATCCCGCACGGCCGCGGCCTCGGCTCCTCCTCCGCAGCCATCTGCGCCGGCATCGTCGCCGCCCGCGCGGTGACGATAGGCGGCGAGGCGAAGCTCGACGACGCCGCGCTGCTCGACCTCGCCACCGAGATCGAGGGCCACCCCGACAACGTCGCGGCCTGTCTGCGCGGCGGCTTCACCCTGGCCTGGATGGAGGCCGGCGGCGCACGGGCGATCAGGATGGATCCCGCCGATTCCATCGTTCCGGTGGTTTTCGTGCCCGGGAAGCCAGTCCTGACCGAGACCGCGCGCGGTCTGCTGCCGCGCACCGTGCCGCACGTCGACGCCGCCGTCAACGCGGGCCGCGCCGCCCTGCTCGTCGAGGCGCTGACCAGGCGCCCCGAGCTGCTGCTGCCGGCCACCGAGGACCGGCTGCACCAGGAGTACCGCGCCCCGGCCATGCCGGAGAGCGCCGCGCTGGTGGCGCGGCTGCGGGCCGACGGCATCCCCGCGGTGATCTCCGGCGCCGGTCCGACGGTCATGGCACTGGCCGACGCGGGCACCGCCGACAAGGTGGAACAACTGGCGGGCCACGACTGGGCCGCCAACCGGCTGAGCCTCGATCTGCAGGGAGCGAGCGTGCTTCCGCTCGCTCCCTGACACGCGGTTGCCGGATTTCGGAAGGGGGAATGTTTGTTGGATCCGGTAGTGTTAACCTCAAGTCAGCACCCGACCCCACCATGGCGAGGTGCTTCGTGTCCCCGTCCGGGACAGACATTCTTCCGGGAGCTCCCCAAGCCGCACTGTGTGGTGTACGCCGTACCTGGGCTGGTACGTCGTCCACGGACACTGAGCGGCCCGCTGGTGGGGGTACCCCCTCTGGGGGAGCTTCGGAACCGGTGCGACCACGCCACGTGACACTCGCTGCCACGGTTCGTCGAGGAAGCGCCATCACCAGAAATCTCTTCCGCCGCTCAGGCGGATTACCGCCCCGGCACGGTCCGCACAGCAAGGACCGAAGCCGGACAGCACAACCGGTCGCCGAGCCAGACAGGCCGACGTCCGCTCCAGGGAAGGACCCTTCGTGAGCGACACCACCGATCTGATGGGCGCACGTGTCGAGGAGACCGCTGCCGCGCCCTCCACGGACGCCTCCGCGCCTGCCACCGGTGCCGGCTCCCGGCGGCGCCGCGGTACCGGCCTCGAGGGCATGGTGCTGGCCGAGCTGCAGCAGGTCGCATCCGGCCTCGGCATCAGAGGCACCGCGCGTATGCGCAAGAGCCAGCTGATCGAGGTCATCAAGGAGGCGCAGGCGAACGGCTCCGCTCCGGCCAAGGCCGCGGCGTCCGCCGAGACCGCCACCGAGAAGCCGAAGCGCCGCGCCACCTCCCGCGCCCGCACGGATGACGAAGCCGAGAAGGGCGTGAAGAACGCCGCCCCGGCCGAGACCCCTGCCGAGAGCGCCGCCGCGCAGCAGATCGAGATCCCCGGCCAGCCGGCCGGCGGCCCCTCCCGCGCGGGCGAGGGCGAGCGCGGCGGGGACGACGCCCCCGCCGAGCGCCGTCGGCGTCGTGCCACCGCCGAGGCGGGCAGCCCCGAGACGGCCGCCGCCGAGGTGAAGAACGAGTCGAAGGCCGAGACGTCGGCCCAGCAGCAGGGCGACGGCCGGTCCGACTCCGCCGACGGCGGCGAGGGCCGCCGCCGTGACCGCCGCGAGCGCGGCCGTGACCGCGAGCGGGACCGTGACCGCGACCGCGATCGCGACCGCCGTGGCAAGGGCGACGACCAGCAGGGCGGCCAGCGCCAGCAGCAGAACCAGCAGCAGCAGGGCGGCGGCCGGCAGGACCGCCAGCGGGTCGACGAGGACGACGACTTCGAGGGCGGCCGCCGGGGCCGTCGCGGCCGCTACCGCGACCGCCGTGGCCG
Organism: Streptomyces sp. NPDC003697; assembly: GCF_053587115.1. Lineage (NCBI taxonomy): Bacteria > Bacillati > Actinomycetota > Actinomycetes > Kitasatosporales > Streptomycetaceae > Streptomyces > Streptomyces sp. NPDC003697. The sequence goes on along the minus strand of NZ_JBSFNN010000013.1, from coordinate 58,574 downwards.
TCGCGGGCGTGACGACGTGCAGGAGCCGCAGATCGCCGAGGACGACGTCCTCATCCCGGTCGCGGGCATCCTGGACATCCTCGACAACTACGCCTTCATCCGGACCTCCGGCTACCTGCCGGGCCCGAACGACGTGTACGTCTCCCTCGCCCAGGTCCGCAAGAACGGCCTGCGCAAGGGCGACCACCTCACCGGCGCGGTCCGCCAGCCGAAGGAGGGCGAGCGCCGCGAGAAGTTCAACGCGCTGGTCCGCCTCGACTCCGTCAACGGCATGGCGCCCGAACACGGCCGCGGGCGGCCGGAGTTCAACAAGCTGACGCCGCTGTACCCGCAGGACCGGCTGCGCCTGGAGACCGACCCGGGCGTGCTGACCACCCGGATCATCGACCTCGTGTCGCCGATCGGCAAGGGCCAGCGCGGTCTGATCGTGGCCCCGCCGAAGACCGGCAAGACCATGATCATGCAGGCGGTCGCCAACGCGATCACGCACAACAACCCCGAGTGCCACCTGATGGTCGTCCTCGTCGACGAGCGTCCGGAAGAGGTCACCGACATGCAGCGGTCGGTCAAGGGCGAGGTCATCTCCTCGACCTTCGACCGCCCGGCCGAGGACCACACCACGGTCGCCGAACTCGCCATCGAGCGGGCCAAGCGCCTGGTGGAGCTGGGCCACGACGTGGTCGTCCTGCTGGACTCGATCACCCGTCTGGGCCGTGCGTACAACCTCGCCGCCCCGGCCTCCGGCCGCATCCTGTCCGGTGGTGTCGACTCGACCGCCCTGTACCCGCCGAAGCGCTTCTTCGGCGCGGCCCGCAACATCGAGGACGGCGGCTCGCTGACCATCCTCGCCACCGCCCTGGTGGACACCGGGTCCCGCATGGACGAGGTGATCTTCGAGGAGTTCAAGGGCACCGGCAACATGGAGCTCAAGCTCGACCGGAAGCTCGCCGACAAGCGCATCTTCCCCGCGGTGGACGTCGACGCGTCCGGCACCCGCAAGGAGGAGATCCTGCTCGGCGCCGAGGAGCTGGGCATCGTCTGGAAGCTGCGCCGGGTGCTGCACGCCCTCGACTCGCAGCAGGCGATCGAGCTGCTCCTCGACAAGATGAAGCAGACGAAGTCGAACGCCGAGTTCCTGATGCAGATCCAGAAGACGACCCCGACGCCGGGCAACGGCGACTGAGGTACGTGCTTCACCCGAAAGGGCCGCTCCCGTCACGGGGGCGGCCCTTTCGCCGTGCGGGACCCTCCGCGACAGCGGGCCGTCGCGCCGGCGCGACCGTCCGACCGGGGGACGCTCCCGGTGCGAGGGCTGCCCCGGCCGTGGACAGCGCAGGTCAGAGCGGGGAGCCGGGCGTCGTCCCGCCGGTGTGCCGGTCCGGGCGCCGGGCGGACCCGCCGCGTCGCCACCCGTTCGAGTTCACCCGTCCGACCGTGCGGGGCGACGATGGAGGGACGGGCACGGCCCCGGCTCACGGACGCCCCCGCCCACGGAACGCGCTCGCGTGGGACCGGAGCGGGGGAGCCGGCAGCACCAGGGACGCACGCGGTGCCGGAGGTGAGTGACGCGGACCCGGGTCTGACCCCGCGATCAGGGGGTAGCCGTCCGTCCCGAGCAGAGTTGAGGAGCGCATGACTGCCGACAGCACGCCGGACCCCGGCATACCGGGGGGAAGAGCCGGGACGTACCGCCGCCGCACGCGGCACCCCGGGCGGCGCAGGGCCCTCGTGGCGGCCGCGTGGACCGCCGTGGGAGTCGTCGTGCTCGGCGGCACCGGCGCCGGCTACCTGTACTCCAGGTTCAACGGAAACCTCAGGACGGTCGACATCGACCAGATCCTCGGCGGCGACCGGCCCGCGAAGGCCGGCAACGGCTCCGAGAACATCCTCGTCCTCGGTTCCGACACCCGTTCCGGCAGCAACAGGAAACTCGGCGGCGGCAGCGACGACGGCACCGCCCGCTCCGACACGGCGATGATCGTGCACCTCCACGAGGGCCACCGGAGGGCGAGCGTGGTGTCCATTCCGCGCGACACCCTCGTCGACCGGCCCGAATGCACCAGCCCCGACGGGGCGGCGCACGGCGCCGCGCGCGGTGTGATGTTCAACTCCGCGTACACCACCGGCGGCGCCACCTGCGCGGTGAAGACCGTCGAGTCCATGACCGGCCTCCGCATGGACCACTACCTGGAGGTCGACTTCAGCGGCTTCCAGCGGCTGATCGACGAGCTCGGCGGCGTCCGCGTCACCACCACCCGGGCCATCGACGACCCCGACAGCCACCTGAGACTCCCGGCCGGCACGCACACGCTCGACGGCGCCCAGGCCCTCGGCCTGGTGCGCACCCGGCACGGCGTCGGCGACGGCTCCGACCTCGGCCGCATCCAGCTCCAGCAGGCCTTCGTCGGGGCACTGGCCGACCGGATCGACCGGATCGGCGTGCTCACCAACCCCAAGAAGCTCTACAAGCTCGCCGACACCGCCACCAAGGCCATGACGACCGACTCCGGGCTCGGCTCGGTGAACTCCCTGATGTCCTTCGCGGACGGTGCCAAGGGCATCGACTCGTCGAACATGACGATGGTGACGCTGCCGGTGCGCTACGACCCCGGGAACGCCAACCGGGTCGTCATCGAGGAGGCCAAGGCGAAGCAGGTGTGGACCGCCCTGCGCGCGGACCGGCCCGTCCCGGCGAGCGCGACCCGGGACACGGCCACGGGCGAGGCGAACGGCGTGGTGACCTCCGCACGGGCGGCGACGACGCGGCCGTGGTAAGGCGGCCCGGGGACGGCCGGAGGCGGCGGTACGGGGCGGTCGCCCCGGCTCGGAGGGCGCGCCACGAACCACGGAAGCGCGGGTGGCGAGGGCGGCGTACAGGGGCGGGGGAGCGGCGGGGAATACCTCGGCGTGTCCCCCGGTTTTGGGGGATGCGCCCAGTCCTGGCAGACTGGTACGTCGGCTCCGGTTCACGCGTCCGCATCCCGCGTCCGCGACCCGGCGCCCTCCCGATCCTAGGAGACACCTTGAAGCGCGACATCCACCCCGAGTACGTCGAGACGCAGGTCAGCTGCACCTGCGGCGCGTCGTTCACCACCCGCAGCACGATCGATTCCGGCACCATCCGGGCCGAGGTCTGCTCCGAGTGCCACCCGTTCTACACGGGCAAGCAGAAGATCCTCGACACCGGTGGCCGTGTGGCCCGCTTCGAGGCCCGCTTCGGCAAGGCTGCCGCCGGCTCCAAGAAGTAGCGAGCCCCTCTTCGCCGGTCCACGGCCTCGCCCCCATGCCGGGGTGGGCCGGGACCGGCGTTTTTGGTCGCACGCCTTCCCTTCCCCCGCAGTATCAGGAGCCGAAAGATGTTCGAGGCCGTCGAGGAACTCGTCGCCGAGCACGCCGACCTGGAGAAGCAGCTCGCCGACCCGTCGGTCCACGCAGACCAGGCCAACGCGCGCAGGCTGAACAAGCGCTACGCCGAGCTCACCCCGATCGTCGCCACGTACCGCTCCTGGAAGCAGACCGGCGACGACGTGGAGACCGCGCGGGAACTGGCGGCCGACGACCCGGACTTCGCCGCCGAGGCCAAGGTGCTCGACAAGCAGCGCGAGGAACTGACCGAGAAGCTGCGCCTCCTGCTCGTCCCGCGCGACCCCAGCGACGACAAGGACGTCATCCTCGAGATCAAGGCGGGCGCGGGCGGCGACGAGTCCGCCCTGTTCGCCGGCGACCTGCTGCGCATGTACCTGCGCTACGCCGAACGCGTCGGCTGGAAGACCGAGATCATCGACGCCACCGAGTCCGAGCTTGGCGGCTACAAGGACGTCCAGGTCGCCGTGAAGACGCGCGGGCAGATCGAGCCCGGCCAGGGCGTGTGGGCCCGCCTGAAGTACGAGGGCGGCGTGCACCGCGTGCAGCGCGTGCCGGCCACCGAGTCGCAGGGCCGCATCCACACCTCCGCCGCCGGTGTCCTGGTGACCCCGGAGGCCGAGGAGGTCGACGTCGAGATCAACCCGAACGACCTGCGGATCGACGTGTACCGCTCGTCCGGCCCGGGCGGCCAGTCCGTCAACACCACCGACTCCGCGGTGCGCATCACGCACCTGCCCACCGGAGTCGTCGCCTCCTGCCAGAACGAGAAGAGCCAGCTGCAGAACAAGGAGCAGGCGATGCGTATCCTGCGCTCGAGGCTGCTCGCCATGGCGCAGGAGGAGGCGGAGAAGGAGGCGGCCGACGCCCGGCGCAGCCAGGTCCGCACCGTCGACCGCTCCGAGAAGATCCGCACCTACAACTTCCCGGAGAACCGCATCTCGGACCACCGCGTCGGTTTCAAGGCGTACAACCTGGACCAGGTCCTGGACGGCGACCTCGACGCCGTGATCCAGGCCTGCGTCGACGCGGACTCGGCCGCCAAGCTCGCGGCCGCCTGAGAACCAGCAACAGGACGACAGCTCAGCCCCGGAGGACGCAGCGTGCAGCAAGGATTTGGGAGGCGCCCGGCAGGCCCCCGCAGCGTGCTGCTCGCGGAGGTGGCACAGGCCACCCAGCGGCTGGCCGTCGCCGGCGTGCCCTCGCCGCGCAACGACGCGGAGGAGCTCGCCGCGTTCGTGCACGGCGTCAAGCGGGGTCAGCTGCACACCGTGAAGGACGCCGACTTCGACGCCCGCTACTGGGAGGTCGTCGCCCGCCGCGAGCAGCGCGAGCCGCTCCAGCACATCACCGGACGCGCCTACTTCCGCTACCTGGAGCTCCAGGTCGGCCCCGGCGTGTTCGTGCCCCGGCCGGAGACGGAGTCGGTCGTCGGCTGGGCCATAGACGCCGTGCGGGCCATGGACGTCGTCGAGCCGTGCATCGTCGACCTGTGCACCGGCTCGGGCGCCATCGCCCTGGCCCTCGCCCAGGAGGTGCCGCGCAGCAGGGTGCACGCCGTGGAGCTGAGCGAGGACGCGCTGCGCTGGACCCGCAAGAACGTGGAGGGCTCCCGGGTCGACCTGCGCCGGGGCGACGCCCTGACCGCCTTCCCCGACCTGGACGGCCAGGTCGACCTGGTCATCTCCAACCCGCCGTACATCCCGCTCACGGAGTGGGAGTACGTCGCCCCGGAGGCACGGGACTACGACCCGGAGATGGCCCTGTTCTCCGGCGAGGACGGCCTCGACCTCATCCGCGGCATCGAACGCACCGCGCACCGGCTGCTGCGCCCCGGCGGGGTGGTGGTGATCGAGCACGCGGACACCCAGGGCGGCCAGGTGCCGTGGATCTTCGCCGACGAGCGGGGCTGGGCCGACGCCGCCGACCATCCCGATCTCAACAACAGGCCACGGTTCGCCACCGCGCGTAAGGCGCTGCCGTGACCCCCACCCAGACCTCATGTCAGCAGTACGTGTACGAGGAGGCCCGCTGACCATGGCACGGCGATACGACACCAACGACGCGACCGACCGCGTGACGGGTCTGCGCGAGGCCGCCTCAGCCGTCCGCCGGGGCGAACTGGTGGTGCTGCCGACCGACACGGTGTACGGCATCGGCGCCGACGCGTTCTCCGCGGAGGCCGTCGCCGACCTCCTCGACGCCAAGGGCCGGGGCCGCAACATGCCCACGCCCGTCCTCATCGGCTCCCCGAACACGCTGCACGGACTCGTCACGGACTTCTCCGAGACGGCCTGGGAGCTCGTCGACGCGTTCTGGCCGGGCGCGCTGACACTGGTCGCCCGGCACCAGCCGTCCCTGCAGTGGGACCTCGGCGACACCCGCGGCACGGTCGCAGTGCGCATGCCGCTGCACCCGGTCGCCATCGAGCTGCTCACCGAGGTCGGCCCGATGGCCGTGTCCTCCGCCAACCTCACCGGCCACCCCGCGCCGGAGACCTGCGACGCCGCGCGGGAGATGCTCGGCGACTCCGTGTCCGTCTACCTCGACGGCGGCCCGACCCCGGGCAACGTCCCGTCCTCCATCGTCGACGTCACCGGCAGGGTCCCCGTGCTGCTGCGCGAGGGCGCGCTGTCGCCGGAGGAGCTGCGGAAGGTCGTACCCGACCTCGAGGTGGCCAATTGACGGCCCCTGACCCGGGGCGTGGCATAGGCGACGGGGACGTGACGGGGCTCCCGGTGCGGCCGGGCCACCCCCCCGACACCTTCCGCATCCTTCACGTCAGCACCGGCAACGTGTGCCGCTCACCCATCACCGAACGCCTGACCCGCCACTTCCTGGCGGACCGGCTCGGCGGCCGGGCGGGCGGCGGGCTGATCGTGGAGAGCGCGGGCACCTGGGGGCACGAGGGCGCGCCGATGGAGGCGCACGCGGAGACCGTGCTGGCCGAGTTCGGCGCGGACGCCTCCGGCTTCACCGGCCGGGAGCTGCTGGACGAGCACGTCATCCGCGCCGACCTGGTGCTCACGGCGACCCGCGACCACCGCGCCCAGGTCATCTCCATGGGCCACTCGGCGGGCCTGCGCACCTTCACGCTGAAGGAGTTCACCCGGCTGGTGCGGGCGATAGACACGGCGACCCTGCCGCCGCTGGAGGACGGTCTGGTCGGACGCGCCCGCGCCCTGGTGCGCGCCGCCGCGGCTCTACGCGGGTGGCTCCTCGCGCCGACGGCGGAGGCGGACGAGGTGTACGACCCGTACGGGGCGCCGCTGACGTTCTTCCGGTCGATCGGCGACGAGATACACCAGGCCCTGGACCCGGTCGTCACGGCCCTCACGGGCGTCCCGGCCCGCACCTGACGCCCGCGCGGCCGCGGTCGCGCGGCCCCGCCCGTGCCCGACGTCGGCATCCGACACGGCCGCTCTGGCCTGACGCCGGTGCCTCACGTGGCCGCTCGGCCCGGCCCGCACCTGACGTCGGCGCCCGGCACCGGCTCCCAGCCCGGTTCCAGCCTGACGCGGGCGCTCGGCGCCGGCCCGTGCCCGGGGCCGCGCCGTGGCACCACCACCGGCGACGATGTGCCGCCGGGACCCGGGGATCCCTCCGGACACCTTCCCGGGGCAGCGCACGGCGCCCAGGCGCGCTCCCGGGGCCGTCCGGGGCGCCCCCGCACCCTCGCGGGTGGCGTGATCGCGCGGGGTGCCGGGGGCGGGCCTACATTGGACGTACGCCGTCGTCGACCGCCCGGAGTGCGCCATGCCGGTCACCCACGCTCCCGAGGCCGATGTCCTGCGACGGCAGGACCCCGAACTGGCCGACATCCTGGCCGGGGAACTCGCACGGCAGTCGACGACGCTGCAGCTGATCGCGGCGGAGAACTTCACCTCGCCGGCCGTGCTGGCCGCGCTCGGCTCGCCGCTCGCCAACAAGTACGCCGAGGGCTACCCGGGGGCCCGGCACCACGGCGGCTGCGAGATGGTGGACGTCGCCGAGCGCCTGGCCGTCGAGCGGGCCCGGCGGCTCTTCGGCGCCGAGCACGCCAACGTCCAGCCGCACTCGGGATCCTCCGCCGTCCTGGCCGCCTACGCGGCGCTGCTGCGCCCGGGCGACACCGTCCTCGCCCTGGGCCTGGCGTACGGCGGTCACCTCACACACGGCTCGCCGTCGAACTTCTCCGGCCGCTGGTTCGACTTCGTCGGGTACGGCGTCGACGCCGAGACCGGGCTCATGGATTACGAGCAGGTGCGCACGCTGGCCCGTACGCACCGCCCCAAGGCCATCGTGTGCGGGTCCATCGCCTACCCGCGCCACCTCGACTACGCCTTCTTCCGCGAGGTGGCCGACGAGGTCGGCGCCTATCTCATCGCCGACGCCGCCCACCCCATCGGGCTGGTCGCCGGGGGCGCGGCGCCCAGCCCGGTGCCGTACGCGGACGTGGTGTGCGCCACCACGCACAAGGTGCTGCGCGGGCCGCGCGGCGGGATGATCCTGTGCGGGCACGAGCTGGCCGACCGCGTCGACCGCGCCGTCTTCCCCTTCACGCAGGCCGGGGCGCAGATGCACGCCGTCGCCGCGAAGGCCGTCGCGTTCGGCGAGGCGGCGACGCCGGCGTTCACCGCGTACGCCCGGCAGGTCGTGCTGAACGCGCAGGTCCTCGCGGCACGACTGGCCGCCGAGGGCCTCGCCGTCACCACCGGCGGCACCGACACCCACCTGATCACCGCGGACCCGTCCCCGCTCGGCGCCGACGGGCGCACCGCCAGCGGACTGCTCGCCGCCGCCGGGATGGTGCTGGACTGCTGCGCCCTGCCGCACGCCGACGCCCGCGGGCTGCGCCTGGGCACCGCCGCGGTGACCACGCAGGGGATGGAGCAGGAGGAGATGGAGTGGATCGCGGTGCTGTGCGGGAAGGTGCTGCGCGGCGAGATCGACGCCGTGCGGGCGCGTGCCGATGTGCGGGAGCTCACGAGGAGATTTCCGCCGTATCGGGCGGAGGCGGGGTAGGCCCCTCCGCCGTGCACGGCTGTGCGTGCAACCATGGTCGTTACCCGGAAGTCCCCATTGATATGCCCGCGTCGCTAGGGTGTGGGGCTGTGATGGCCAGCGAGACCTGTGGGGAAGCCCGTGCGTGAATACCTGCTGACGCTCTGCGTCACGGCGGCGGTGACCTACCTGCTGACCGGGCCGGTACGGAAGTTCGCCATCGTGGCGGGGGCGATGCCGGAGATCCGGGCGCGTGACGTGCACCGGGAACCCACTCCGCGGCTCGGCGGGATCGCGATGTTCTTCGGTCTGTGCGCCGGGCTGCTGGTCGCGGACCACCTCACCAACCTCAACGAGGTCTTCGCCAAGTCCAACGAGCCGCGGGCGCTGCTGTCCGGGGCCGCGCTGATCTGGCTGATCGGCGTGCTGGACGACAAGTTCGAGATCGACGCGCTGATCAAGCTGGGCGCGCAGATGATCGCGGCCGGCGTGATGGTCATGCAGGGTTTGACGATCCTGTGGCTGCCGGTGCCCGGTGTCGGCACGGTCGCGCTGACCCAGTGGCAGGGCACGCTGCTGACCGTGGCGCTGGTGGTGGTCACCATCAACGCCGTGAACTTCGTGGACGGTCTGGACGGTCTCGCGGCCGGCATGGTGTGCATCGCGTCGGCGGTGTTCTTCATGTACGCCTATCGCATCTGGTATTCGTACGGAATCGAAGCCGCCGCCCCGGCGACGCTGTTCGCCGCCATCCTCATGGGCATGTGTCTCGGCTTCCTGCCGCACAACATCCACCCCGCGCGCATCTTCATGGGTGACTCGGGCTCGATGCTGATCGGCCTGGTACTGGCCGCGGGCGCTATTTCCGTCACGGGGCAGGTCGACCCGGACAACCTGTTCGGCGGGTCCGAGCGCAACGCGGTGCACCAGATGGTGCCGATCTACATCCCGCTGCTGATGCCGCTGACGATCATCGCGATCCCGGCCGCCGACCTGGTGCTGGCCATCGTGCGGCGCACCTGGCGCGGCCAGTCGCCGTTCGCGGCCGACCGGGGGCACCTGCACCACCGGCTGCTGGAGATCGGTCACTCGCACAGCCGCGCCGTGCTGATCATGTACTTCTGGTCGGCGCTGATCGCGTTCGGCGCGCTCGCCTACTCGGTCAACTCCGCCTCCATGTGGATCGTGCTGGGGGTGGTGTTCCTCTGCGCGATCGGTCTGGTGCTGCTTCTGCTGCCCCGCTTCACGCCCCGCGCACCGCGCTGGGCGGAGCACTTCGTGCCGCCGCGCTACCGCCGCCGGGCAGACACGCCGGACGGCTCGACGCCGGACACCTCGGAGCCGGACGACCCGGCGCCGGCGGCCGTATCCGGAACGGCGCCGGCGTCCGCCTCCGAGGGCTCCGCGCCCGCCCCGCAGTCGGCCGAGCCGGGTGGGTCCCCTGTGTCACGGGAGCGCCGTGAGCCCCAGGAGCCGGTGGCGGCGGGAGTGTCCGGAGTCAACGGCGCGACCGCCCTCGGCGCCCGTGCGCGGCTCCGGGACGGGGGCAAAGCGGAAACGTCACGCTGACGCTCAAGGTAAGAATCTGACTAAAGCGTTGCCAACTCGTGGGGGAGTAAAGCACCCCAATACCAGACAAGTCGGCTCCGTTTCTGCACAGACGCGCAGTGTCATTCTCATGTGTGACAGTAAGCACACCCTTCAGGTAAAGACCTCATCAAATAGTTTGTGATACGGTTCACGAGAAGCCCGGATGGAGCTGAAGGGCCCGCAAGCGACGGCCCTCGGTGTCGAGGTTCCTCTCTCGAAGCCGGGACTACGCTCGTCCATGACGACACCCCTGTCCCCTGCGAAAGCGGAGTTGCCGCCATGCCCTCCAGTGACGCCCGGATCCTCCTCCAGGCCGCTGTGCCCACGGCTGCCGTCGGCGCGATCGCCGCCGTTGTCAGCGCCGTGGTCGCCGGCGGCGAGGGGGCGCTCGGGGCGGTCGTCGGGGCGCTGGTGGTGATCGTGTTCATGGGGATCGGCCTCTTCGTGCTGCAGCGCACCGCCGCGTCACTCCCGCACCTGTTCCAGGCGATGGGTCTGATGCTGTACGCGGCGCAGCTCCTGCTGCTGTTCGTCTTCGTCGCGCTCTTCAAGGACACGACACTGTTCAACCCCCGGGCCTTCGCGCTCACGCTCGTCGCCGGCACCCTCACCTGGATCGCCGCGCAGACGCGCGCCCACATGAAGTCCAAGATTCTTTACGTCGAGCCGGATTCGGCCGGCGACAACCCCCACAAGACGGGCTCGTCGTCGTGAGGGGTAGGGCCGGGATAAAGACGCTTGAGAGATCCTGCTATCGTCCGGTGCCAACTGCGGCATCGCGGGCGCGGGCATCTGAGCTGACGCCTGCTCAATCGCGAGGCTTGATGCCCCCCAGCCGCCACCACATCCGTAACACCAGTCCCGTGCCGAACCGCGGCCTCAGGTCGCGCCGACACAACGAGGTTGCCGTACCTATGCGCCACGCTGAAGGAGCCCGCGGTGAGTGCTGACCCGACGCAGGTGCTCGCCTTCGAGACCGACTGCCACATCTTCGCCGGCTGTGGCTTCCCGGCCCCCGGCCTGCACTCGTTCCTGTTCAAGCCCCTCTGGGGCGACGCGGACAGCGGCCTGTACTTCAACAAGACGATGCTGCTGGCCCTGCTCGGCTCGATCATCGTCGTCGGCTTCTTCTGGGCTGCCTTCCGCAAGCCGAAGGTGGTGCCCGGCAAGCTGCAGATGGTCGCGGAGGCGGGGTACGACTTCATCCGTCGCGGTGTCGTCTACGAGACCATCGGCAAGAAGGAGGGCGAGAAGTTCGTACCGCTGGTCGTCTCGCTGTTCTTCTTCATCTGGATGATGAACCTCTGGTCGATCGTCCCGGTCGCCCAGTTCCCGGTGACGGCGATCATCGCGTACCCCGCGGTGCTGGCGGCCATCGTCTACGTCCTCTGGGTCTCGCTGACCTTCAAGCGTCACGGCTTCGTCGGCTTCTTCAAGAACGTCACCGGCTACGACAAGTCGCTCGGCCCGGTGCTGCCGCTGGCCATGCTGATCGAGTTCTTCTCGAACCTGCTGGTCCGCCCGTTCACGCACGCGGTGCGACTGTTCGCCAACATGTTCGCGGGGCACACCCTGCTGCTGCTGTTCACCATCGCCACCTGGTACCTGCTGAACGGGATCGGCATCGCGTACGCCGGCGTCAGTTTCATCATGACGATCGTCATGACCGCCTTCGAGCTCTTCATCCAGGCCTTGCAGGCGTACGTCTTCGTCCTCCTGACGTGCACCTACATCCAGGGCGCGCTCGCCGAGCACCACTGAGCGCCCCGCACCACACTCCGTGATCGTCCGGTGGCCAACCCCCACCGGTCCGTAAAGAAGAAGGAAGAACTGGCATGTCCCAGACCCTTGCCGCTGTCTCCGGCTCGCTCGGCTCCCTCGGTTACGGCCTTGCCGCCATCGGCCCCGGCGTCGGCGTCGGCATCATCTTCGGTAACGGCACGCAGGCCCTCGCCCGCCAGCCCGAGGCGGCCGGCCTGATCCGCGCCAACCAGATCCTCGGCTTCGCCTTCTGTGAGGCGCTGGCCCTGATCGGCCTGGTCATGCCGTTCGTCTACGGCAAGTGATCAGCTGATCCTCTACCAGCCGACTAGGCGAAAGGCACTTCCATGAGCCAGCTGCTCACGATCGCGGCCGAGGAGATGGAGAATCCCCTCATCCCGCCGATCCCCGAGCTTGTCATCGGCCTGATCGCCTTCGTCATCGTCTTCGGCTTCCTCGCCAAGAAGCTCCTCCCGAACATCAACAAGGTTCTGGAGCAGCGCCGCGAGGCCATCGAGGGCGGTATCGAGAAGGCCGAGGCCGCGCAGATCGAGGCCCAGAGCGTCCTCGAGCAGTACAAGGCGCAGCTCGCCGAGGCCCGGCACGAAGCCGCGCGTCTGCGCCAGGAGGCGCAGGAGCAGGGTGCCGCCCTCATCGCCGAGATGCGGGCCGAGGGCCAGCGGCAGCGTGAGGAGATCGTCGCCGCCGGTCACGCCCAGATCGAAGCCGACCGCAAGGCCGCCGCGTCCGCGCTGCGTCAGGAGGTCGGCAGGCTCGCTGTCGAGCTGGCCGGCAAGCTCGTCGGTGAGTCCCTCGAGGACCACGCCCGGCAGAGCCGTGTGATCGACCGCTTCCTCGACGAACTCGACCAGAAGGCCGAGGCCGCACGATGAACGGGGCGAGCCGCGAGGCCCTGGCAGCCGCACGTGAGCGTCTCGACGCGCTGACGGACTCCACGTCCGTGGACCCCGCTCAGCTCGCCGACGAGCTGGCGGCCGTCACCGCGCTGCTCGACCGCGAGGTGTCGCTGCGCCGGGTCCTCACCGACCCGGCGCAGGCCGGCGACGCCAAGGCCGAGCTGGTCCAGCGCCTGCTCGGCGCCCAGATCAGCGGTCCCGCCGTCGACCTGGTGTCCGGCATGGTGCGCTCGCGCTGGTCGCAGCCCCGCGACCTGGTGGACGCGCTGGAGGAACTGGCGAACATCGCCGACCTCATCGCGGCCGAGCGGGAGGACGCGCTCGACGATGTCGAGGACGAGCTGTTCCGCTTCTCGCGGATCGTCACCTCGAACGCCGAGCTGCGCGCCGCGCTGACCGACCGGGCCGTGCCCGCCGCGGCCAAGGCCGAGCTGCTGCACCGGCTGCTCGGCGGCCGGGCCCACGTGACCACCGAGCGTCTGGTGACGCGCCTGGTGATCGCGCCGCGGGGACGTAGCCTGGAAGCGGGACTGGAGTCCCTGTCCAAGCTGGCCGCGGAGCGCCGGGACCGGTTGGTCGCCGTCGTCACCTCGGCGGTGCCGCTGAGCGACACGCAGAAGCAGCGCCTGGGCGCCGCCCTCGCGAAGCTCTACGGCCGCCGGATGCACCTCAACCTCGACGTGGACCCCGAGGTCCTCGGCGGGATCCGGGTGAAGGTCGGTGACGAGGTCATCAACGGCTCCCTCGCGGACCGCATCGACGACGCAGCCCGCCGCATGGCGAGCTAGCAGCAATTCAATAGGCAGTACGTACACCGACGGCCCTGGTTGGGCCGTGCAGAGGATTCACCTCTTGTTGGGGGGAGTCCCCGACTCGTGGAAACCCCCCAAGTGAAACTTCGGGCCCAACAAGGAGAGCAGGGAACCCAGATGGCGGAGCTCACGATCCGGCCGGAGGAGATCCGGGACGCGCTGGAGAACTTCGTCCAGTCGTACAAGCCGGACGCGGCCTCGCGCGAGGAGGTCGGTACGGTCACCGTCGCCGGCGACGGTATCGCCAAGATCGAGGGTCTGCCCTCGACCATGGCGAACGAGCTGCTGAAGTTCGAGGACGGCTCCCTCGGTCTCGCGCTGAACCTGGAAGAGCGCGAGATCGGTGCGGTCGTCCTGGGCGAGTTCAGCGGCATCGAGGAGGGCCAGCCGGTCACCCGCACCGGCGAGGTCCTGTCCGTCGCGGTCGGCGAGGGCTACCTCGGCCGCGTGGTCGACCCCCTCGGCAACCCGATCGACGGCCTCGGCGAGATCGAGACGTCCGGTCGCCGCGCCCTCGAGCTGCAGGCTCCCACGGTCATGCAGCGCAAGTCGGTGCACGAGCCGATGGAGACCGGCTACAAGGCCGTCGACGCCATGACCCCGATCGGCCGCGGTCAGCGTCAGCTGATCATCGGCGACCGCCAGACCGGCAAGACCGCCCTGGCCGTCGACACGATCATCAACCAGCGCGACAACTGGCGCACCGGCGACCCGAAGAAGCAGGTCCGCTGCATCTACGTCGCCGTCGGCCAGAAGGGCTCCACCATCGCGTCGGTCCGCCGCGCGCTGGAGGAGAACGGCGCGCTGGAGTACACGACCATCGTCGCCGCCCCGGCGTCCGACCCGGCCGGCTTCAAGTACCTGGCGCCTTACACCGGTTCGGCCATCGGCCAGCAGTGGATGTACGAGGGCAAGCACGTCCTCATCGTCTTCGACGACCTCTCGAAGCAGGCCGACGCCTACCGCGCCGTGTCCCTGCTGCTGCGCCGCCCGCCGGGCCGCGAGGCCTACCCGGGCGACGTCTTCTACCTGCACTCCCGGCTGCTGGAGCGCTGCGCGAAGCTCTCCGACGAGATGGGTGCGGGTTCGATGACCGGTCTGCCGATCGTCGAGACCAAGGCCAACGACGTCTCGGCGTTCATCCCGACCAACGTCATCTCCATCACCGACGGCCAGTGCTTCCTGGAGTCGGACCTGTTCAACGCTGGTCAGCGCCCCGCGCTGAACGTCGGTATCTCCGTCTCCCGAGTCGGTGGTTCCGCCCAGCACAAGGCGATGAAGCAGGTCTCCGGCCGTCTGCGTGTCGACCTCGCCCAGTTCCGTGAGCTGGAGGCGTTCGCCGCCTTCGGTTCCGACCTGGACGCGGCGTCGAAGGCGCAGCTGGAGCGCGGTCAGCGCATGGTGGAGCTGCTGAAGCAGGATCAGTACCAGCCGATGCCCACCGAGGACCAGGTCGTCTCCATCTGGGCCGGCACCACCGGCAAGATGGACGACGTGCCGGTCTCCGATGTCCGTCGCTTTGAGCGCGAGCTCCTGGAGTTCCTGCACCGCAAGCACCAGGGCCTCATGACCTCCATCAGGGAGGGCGGCAAGATGTCCGACGACACCCTGCAGGCCATCGCTGACGCGATCGCGGAGTTCAAGAAGCAGTTCGAGACCTCCGACGGCAAGCTGCTCGGCGAGGACGTCCCGGCCGCTGCCGCCAAGTGACGTAAGGAAGGGACCTGACTCATGGGAGCCCAGCTCCGGGTCTACAAGCGTCGCATCCGATCCGTCACCGCGACCAAGAAGATCACCAAGGCGATGGAGATGATCGCCGCCTCGCGCGTCGTCAAGGCGCAGCGCAAGGTGGCGGCCTCCACGCCGTACGCGCAGGAACTGACCCGCGCGGTCACGGCGGTCGGCATCGGGTCCAACACCAAGCACCCGCTGACCACCCAGGCCGAGACGGTCACCCGGTCCGCGGTGCTGCTGCTGACCAGCGACCGTGGTCTGGCCGGCGCGTTCAACTCCAACGCCATCAAGCAGGCGGAGCAGCTGACCGAGCGGCTGGAGCGCGAGGGCAAGCAGGTCGACGTGTACATCGTCGGCCGGCGCGGTGTGGCCCACTACAACTTCCGTGAGCGCAAGGTCGCGGAGTCGTGGACGGGCTTCACCGACGATCCCTCGTACGCGGACGCCAAGAGGGTCGCCGCACCGCTCATCGAGGCCATCGAGAAGGACACGGCGGACGGCGGAGTGGACGAAATCCACATCGTCTACACCGAGTTCGTCTCGATGATGACGCAGCAGGCGCTCGACGAACGCCTGCTCCCGCTCAGCCTCGAAGAGGTCGCGCAGGAGGCGGAGCCGCAGGGCGAGATCCTCCCGCTCTACGACTTCGAGCCCTCGGCGGAGGACGTCCTCGACGCCCTGCTGCCGCGCTATGTGGAAAGCCGCATCTACAACGCGCTGCTTCAGTCGGCCGCTTCGAAGCACGCTGCCACCCGGCGTGCGATGAAGTCGGCCACCGACAACGCCGGAGAGCTCATCGAGACGCTGTCCCGGCTTGCCAACGCGGCCCGCCAGGCCGAAATCACCCAGGAAATCAGCGAGATCGTCGGTGGCGCGAGCGCCCTCGCCGACGCGACCGCGGGGAGTGACCGCTAATGACCACCACTGTTGAGACCGCGACGGCTACGGGCCGCGTCGCCCGGGTCATCGGCCCGGTCGTCGACGTGGAGTTCCCCGTCGACGCGATCCCGGAGATCTACAACGCCCTGCACGTCGGGGTCAGCGACCCGGCGAAGGCGGGCGAGAGGAAGACGCTGACCCTGGAGGTCGCCCAGCACCTGGGTGACGGCGTGGTCCGCGCCATCTCCATGCAGCCCACCGACGGTCTGGTCCGCCAGTCCCCGGTGACCGACACCGGCGCGCCGATCTCGGTGCCGGTCGGCGACTTCACCAAGGGCAAGGTGTTCAACACCCTCGGTGAGGTGCTGAACGTCGACGCGCAGTACGAGGGCGAGCGCTGGCCCATCCACCGCAAGGCCCCGAACTTCGACGAGCTCGAGTCGAAGACCGAGATGTTCGAGACCGGCATCAAGGTCATCGACCTGCTGACCCCGTACGTCAAGGGCGGCAAGATCGGTCTGTTCGGTGGTGCCGGTGTCGGCAAGACCGTTCTGATCCAGGAGATGATCTACCGCGTCGCCAACAACCACGACGGTGTGTCGGTGTTCGCGGGCGTCGGTGAGCGCACCCGTGAGGGCAACGACCTCATCGAGGAGATGACCGACTCGGGCGTCATCGACAAGACCGCCCTCGTCTTCGGTCAGATGGACGAGCCCCCGGGCACCCGTCTGCGCGTCGCGCTGGCCGGCCTGACCATGGCCGAGTACTTCCGCGACGTCCAGAAGCAGGACGTGCTGTTCTTCATCGACAACATCTTCCGCTTCACGCAGGCCGGTTCCGAGGTCTCCACCCTGCTCGGCCGTATGCCGTCCGCGGTGGGTTACCAGCCGAACCTGGCCGACGAGATGGGCCTCCTCCAGGAGCGCATCACCTCGACCCGCGGTCACTCGATCACCTCGATGCAGGCGATCTACGTCCCCGCCGACGACCTGACCGACCCGGCCCCGGCGACCACCTTCGCCCACCTCGACGCGACGACGGTTCTGTCCCGTCCGATCTCGGAGAAGGGCATCTACCCGGCCGTGGACCCGCTGGACTCCACGTCCCGGATCCTGGACCCGCGGTACATCTCGCAGGACCACTACAACACCGCCATGCGCGTGAAGAACATCCTGCAGAAGTACAAGGACCTCCAGGACATCATCGCGATCCTCGGCATCGACGAGCTCGGCGAGGAGGACAAGCTCGTCGTCCACCGTGCCCGTCGCGTGGAGCGCTTCCTGTCCCAGAACACCCACGTCGCCAAGCAGTTCACCGGCGTGGACGGTTCGGACGTGCCGCTGGACGAGACGATCGCCGCGTTCAACGCGATCTGCGACGGCGAGTACGACCACTTCCCGGAGCAGGCGTTCTTCATGTGCGGTGGTCTCGAGGACCTGAAGAAGAACGCGAAGGAGCTGGGCGTCTCCTGAGCCCGCGAGCTCGTGTGAGGGGGCGGGTGCGTCCCGCCCCCTCACTCACGCCCACTAGAATTGACCCCAACACCCGGCAGACCCGCCGGGTGGTGACCCGAGGAGCCACCCTTGGCTGCTGAGCTGCACGTCGAGCTGGTCGCCGCGGACCGCCAGGTCTGGTCCGGCGAGGCCACCCTGGTCGTCGCGCGCACCACGTCCGGCGACATCGGCGTCATGGCCGGTCACCAGCCGCTGCTCGGTGTGCTGGAGTCAGGCCCGGTGACCATCCGTACGAGTGATGGTGGAACGGTCGTCGCCGCGGTGCACGGCGGTTTCATCTCGTTCGCGGACAACAAGCTGTCGCTGCTGGCCGAGATCGCCGAGCTGTCTGACGAGATCGACGTCCAGCGCGCGGAGCGGGAACTGGAGCGCGCGAAGGCGGAGGGCGACGCCTCGGCCCAGCGTCGCGCGGACGTCCGACTGCGCGCGGCCACGGCGGCGCGCTGACCCCAGGCGCCCCCGGCCCCTGGGGCACGGGGATCGCCGTCGATGACGTGACTCAGCCGCGGTCGGCACCGGAGCAATCCGGTGCCGACCGCGGCTGAGGGCGATACAGGCGTTTTTTACGTTTCATTACCTAGGAGACGAGGAGGTCGGTGCCGATGGTCCTCGCTCTGACTGTGTGCGGGCTCGTGGTCGTGCTCGTGGTGGTGGGACTGTTCGTCTTCGGACTGCGGCGCAGACTGATCCAGCGTTCCGGCGGCACCTTCGACTGCAGTCTGCGGTGGGACGTGCCCGAGAAACCCGACACCGGCGGCAAGGGCTGGAGCTACGGCGTGGCCCGCTACAACGGCGACCGCTTGGAGTGGTTCCGTGTCTTCTCCTACGCGCCGCGTCCGCGCCGGGTCCTGGAGCGTGCGTCGATCGAGGTGGCCGGCCGCCGTCCTCCCGAGGGGGAGGAGGAGATGGCGCTGCTCTCCGACTCGGTCATCCTCACCTGTCTGCACCGGGGCACTCGCCTCGAACTCGCCCTGAGCGAGGACGCACTGACCGGCTTCCTCGCCTGGCTGGAGGCGGCCCCGCCCGGCCAGCGGGTGAACGTCGCGTAGAGCGGCGTCCAGGTCGCCTAGGCGGAACGCCGGCCTCTCCCGGACACCTCGGGGAGAGGCCGGCGTCGCGCCGGGGCCGTCCGCGGCTACGACAGGCCGCTGCTGATGGCGCTCACCAGTTCACCGCCCGTGGTGTCGCCGCTGAACTCCCAGAAGAACGCGCCGCCCAGACCCTGGTTCCTGGCCCAGCTCATCTTGCCGGCGATCGTGGCGGGTGTGTCGTAGGACCACCAGTTGCCGCCGCAGTGCGCGTACGCCGTGCCGGCGACGGTGCCGGTGACCGGGCAGGACGTCTTGAGCACCTTGTAGTCCTCGATGCCCTGCTCGTAGGTGCCGGCCGCCGGTCCGGTGGCCGTCCCGCCCGGGGCGTCCTGGGTGACGCCGGTCCAGCCGCGGCCGTAGAAGCCGATGCCGATGAGCAGCTTGCTCGCGGGCACACCGACCGCCCTGAACTTGGCCATCGCGTCGGCCGTGGTGTAGCCGGCCTTCGGGATGCCGCTGTAGGAGGTGAGCGGCGAGTGCGGGGCGGTCGGTCCCTTCGCGTCCCAGGCGCCGAAGAAGTCGTACGTCATCACGTTGTACCAGTCGACGTACTGCGCGGCGCCCGCGTAGTCCGCGGCCTCGATCTTGCCGCCGGCGGAGCCGTCGGCCGTGGTCGCGGCGGTGACCAGGTTGGCGGAGCCGAACTTGGCGCGCAGCGCGGCCATCAGGTTGCGGAAGGCGGCGGCGCCGCTGGTGTCGCAGGTCAGACCGCAGGCGTTCGGGTACTCCCAGTCGATGTCGATGCCGTCGAAGACGTCGGCCCAGCGCGGGTCCTCGACGAGGTCGTAGCAGGACTGTGCGAAGGCCGCCGGGTTCCGGGCCGCGTCGGCGAAGCCGCCGGACCAGGTCCAGCCGCCGAAGGACCACAGCACCTTGATGTTCGGGTACTTCGCCTTGAGCTGGCGCAGCTGGTTGAAGTTGCCGCGCAGCGGCTGGTCCCAGGTGTCGGCGGCGCCGCTGACGGACTGGTCGGCGGTGAAGGCCTTGTCGTAGTCGGCGTAGGAGTCGCCGATCGCGCACTTGCCGCCGGTGACGTTGCCGAAGGCGTAGTTGATGTGCGTGATCTTCGAGGCGGAGCCGGACGTCACCAGGTTCTTCACGTTGTAGTTGCGGCCGTAGATGCCCCACTCCGTGAAGTAGCCGAGCTTGACCTTGCCGCCGGGCCCGGGCGGCGGGGTGGTGGTGCCGCCGGTGGTGTGCACGGCGACCGCACCGCTGGCCGGACCGGTCTGGTCGGCGGTGTCGCGGGCCCGGACGGTGTAGGAGTAGTCGGTGCCGGCGCTCAGGCCGGTGTCGGTGTACGACGTGGAGGTCACCGTCGCGACCGGCCTGCCGTCGCGCAGGACGTCGTAGTTGCGGACGCCCTTGTCGTCGGTGGCGGCCGGCCAGCTCAGCTTCACCGACGTGTCGGTGATGCCCGAGGCGGTCGGGGTGCCGGGGGCGGAGGGCGGGTTGTCGCCGGGGACGGACGGGCCGCCGTCGCAGCTGCCGCCGTTGAGCGAGCAGTTGCCGGGGAGGCCGCCGCCGGAGCCGTTGAAGCCGAAGGAGACGGAGGCGCCGGGGGCGATGGTGCCGTTGTAGGACTTGTTCCTGGCGGTCCAGTGGGTGCCGGAGGAGGTGACGTCGGCGTCCCAGGCGGAGGTGACGGACGTGCCCGAGGGGAAGTCCCACTCGATCGTCCAGGAGCTGATCGCCGAGGTGCCGGTGTTCTTCACCGTCCACTTGCCTTCGAAGCCGCTGCCCCAGTCCTGGGTCTTGGCGAAGGTCGCGGTGGCCGACGTGGCGTTCGCGGCCGCCTGGGCGGGGCTGGAGAGACCGGCCAGACCGGCCAGCGGGAGCAGCAGGGTCGCGAGTCCTGCCGCCGCTCTGTGTCTGAAGCGCACGCTGCGCCTCCTCTGTGAGGTGTGCCGTCGGGGCGCCGCGGGCCCCCACGGCGGTGTGGGGTGTCGGGGGCATGACTGAGCCATCACGCCCACAGTGCCGCGAGGATAGAAAGGTCTGTACCAGCGGTCAATAGGTCTGGACCAGTCGTCGTCAGGTTGCCCTGGATCCCGCAACTCCTGCGCCAGCACTGCGGCTTGAACCCGGCTGCGTAGCTCCAGCTTTCCCAGCAGGCGGCTGACGTGGGTCTTCACCGTCCCCTCGGCCACTTCCAGCCGCGCCGCGATCTGGGCGTTGGACAGCCCCTCGCCGACGCACGCCAGCACCTGGCGCTCGCCAGGTCCGGCCTGAGCTCCCGGGCCGGCGCCACCGCCTGGTGCCCGTCCGCGGCCTCCCCGACCACCTCGATGTCGGGCGCGCTGCCCAGGATGAGCACCAGTCCGGAGCGGACGGCCGACTGGTCCTCGGCGACCAGGACACGGATCACGCGGGGTCTTCTTCGGTCAGGGGGAGGGCGGCGCGTACGGTCCACAGCGCGCCGTCGGGTCCGGCGTCGAAGCTGCCGCCCAGCAGCGCGGCGCGCTCCCGCATGCCGACGAGACCGGCGCCGGAGCCGGGGGCGCGGGGCCCGTCGGCGTCGGCGTACGGGCTGGTCACCCGGACCCGGAGGGCGCCGTCGGCCTGCTTCAGCACCACGTGGACGCGACCGTGCGGATGGCCCGCGACCAGGTCGTGCAGCTCCCGCGCCATCCGCGCCCGCTCGGCGGTGACCGCCTGGACCCGGTCCATCCCGGCGAGCAGGGCGGTCTGCTCGGCACGCAATCGTCCTGTTGCAGGCCGCGGTCTGGTACATCGGCGGCGACGGCGGGACCGGCTCGCTGGGGGTGTGGCAGCAGCGCATGCTGTGGCCGATCGGCATCAACGTGGCCATCGCCGGCAGCTACACGCTGTTCCCCAGGCGCGGGCGCTAACGCTCCCCGCCCGGCACCCACAGCACGTCCCCCGCCTCCTTGTTCGCCGTGCGGGCCAGGATGAACAGCAGGTCCGAGAGGCGGTTGAGATAGGTGGCCGTGAGTGGGTTCATCACCTCGCCGTGCACCTCCAGGGCGGCCCACGTCGAGCGCTCGGCCCTGCGCACGACCGTGCACGCCTGGTGGAGCAGGGCCGCGCCGGGCGTGCCGCCGGGCAGGATGAACGACCGCAGCTTCTCCAGCTTCTCGTTGAAGTGGTCGCAGTCCGCCTCGAGTCGGTCGATGTAGAACTGCTCGACCCGCAGGGGCGGGAACTCGGGGTTCTCCACCACCGGCGTCGACAGGTCCGCACCCACGTCGAACAGGTCGTTCTGCACGCGGGTGAGGACCTTGACGATCTCCTGGTCAAGGTTCCCCAGCGCGATCGCCGTGCCGATCACCGCGTTCGCCTCGTTGGCGTCCGCGTACGCGGAGATCCTGAGGTCGGTCTTGGCGACCCGGCTCATGTCGCCGAGGGCGGTGGTGCCCTGGTCGCCGGTCCTGGTGTAGATGCGCGTCAGATTGACCATGAGGTCAGCGTAATTACCTCCCGGACGTGCGGAACACACGTGTGCCCACCGTCACGGCCGGCGCGGCGAAGGCGACGGTCACCACCGCGCCGTACAGCATGTGGGCGGTCGCGTACGAGCCCACGTACGCGTCCCGCACCGCGTCCACCAGATAGCGGAACGGGACGAAGTGGGAGAGCACGTCCAGCCATGCCGGAGCCAGGGTCATGGGCAGCATCAGGCCGGACAGCAGCATGGACGGCATGGTCAGCGCGTTGATCGTCGGCCCGAACTCCGCCGGGGTCCGGAGCCTCATCGCCAGCGCGTACGACAGCGACGCCAGTGAGATCGTCAGCAGCGCGACGAAAGCGAAGCCGATGAGGACGCCGGGCAGCGGTGCGCGCAGGCCCATGACCACGGCGGCGAGCACGAGCAGCACGGCCTGGAGGACGAAGACGGTCGCGTCGCGCAGCACGCGTCCCAGGAGCAGCGCCAGCCGGCTGACCGGCGTGACCCGCATCCGCTCCACCACCCCCTGCCCGTTCTCGATGATGATCGAGAAGCCCGCGAAGGCGGCCCCGAACAGACCGAGTTGGAGCAGCAGTCCGGGCACCAGCATCTGCCAGGAGCTGCCTCGCCCGCCGAGCGGCAGGTCCGTCAGCAGCGGGCCGAAGAAGAGGAGGTAGAGGAGCGGCATCAGGACGCCGAAGAGCAGTGCGAAGCGGGACCGCAGGGACTGGCGGAGGTAGCGGCCGTAGATCAGAGCGGTGTCGTGGAGAAGCATCCTGGCGGTCCTATACGGCTACGGGGGCGGCGTCGGCCGGGGCCGGGCCACGGCCGGTGACGGCGAGGAAGGTGTCCTGAAGCGAGGCGTCGATCGAACCGCCGTACTCGAGCTTGAGCGCGCTCGGCGTGCCCTCGGCCACGACCACGCCCCTGTCGACGATCACCAGCCGGTCGGCGAGGGCGTCCGCCTCGTCGAGGTAGTGGGTGGTGAGGAAGACGGTTGTGCCGTGTTCGTCGCGGAGGCGGCGGATCAGGTCCCAGAGGTCGGCGCGGCTGCCGGGGTCGAGACCCGTGGTCGGTTCGTCGAGGAAGAGGATCTTCGGGCGGTGGGTGAGGCCCATCGCGATGTCCAGACGGCGCCGCTGACCGCCGGAGAGGGTGCCCGCCTTGCGGTCGAGCAGTTCGTTCAGGTCCAGGTCGTGCGCCAACTCCTCCGCCCGCCATGCCGCCTGCTCCTTCGTGAGGCGGTAGAGGCGGCCCTGGGTGACCAGCTCCTCGCGTAACGAGATCTGCGGGTCGACGCCGCCGGACTGGGCGACGTATCCGCACGCCTGCCGTACGCCGACCGGATCGGTGGCGAGGTCGCGGCCCGCGACCGTGGCGGTGCCGCCGGTGGGGGCCAGCAGGGTGGTGAGCATCCGGAGCGTGGTCGTCTTGCCGGCGCCGTTGGGGCCGAGGAAGCCGAGGATCTCGCCCTCGCGGACGGTGAGGTCGATGCCGCGCACGGCCTCCACCGGGCCGCGCTTGGTCTGGAAGGTGCGGGCCAGTCCGGCCGCGCTGATGACTGCTGTCATGGCAGTAGAAAAACAGAGACACTGAAAATTTGCAATGACCCCAAATTTTCAACGGACCCAAGGAAGCTAGGATTCGGACATGGCTGAGGGGCTCAGGGAGCGGAAGAAGCGGCAGACCCGGCAGTACATCTCGGATGTCGCCACGGGGCTGTTCGTGGAGCGCGGCTTCGACGCGGTGACGGTGGCGGAGATCGCCGAAGCCGCCGACGTCTCCGTCAACACCGTCTACAACTACTTTCCGGCCAAGGAGGACCTCTTCTTCGACCGCTCCAGCGGCATGGCCGACCGGCTCGCCCGCTGGGTCCGGGGCCGCGGCAAGGGTGAGTCGGCCGCCGCGGCCGTCCTGCGTGAACTGCGCGAGGAGGTCGAGGCGGTCTCGCCGCGGATTGGCCTGATGCCCGAATACGCCCGCTTCATGAGGGTCATCGAGGAGGCCCCCGTGCTGCGCTCACGGCTGTGGGCCCTCGCGCAGGAGGTCCAGGCGAACCTGGAGGCGGTCCTGCGCGAGGAGACCGGTGCGACGGACGACGACGAGGAGCCGTATCTGATGGCCGGTCAGATCGGCTGGGTGCACGGTACGGTCATGGCGGTCATCGGCCGTGAGATGGTCAAGGGGCGCAAACCGAACCAAGTGTCTCGAGAGGTACTGGACCTCCTCGACGACATGGAGGAGCTGTTGGGCGAGAAGGTACTCAACTACGCCGTCCGTGGCGTGGAGTAGCCGCTGCCGGTGTGATGTCCGTCAATTGAGACGTGACGCGCGTTACTTACCGGTCACACAGCGCCTCCGGAGCGCTAGTGTCCGGCCGAGAGGATCCCCCTGCCCGCAGATTCGCGTCGGCGGGGAGTCCGCGTCAGCGCGCACACTCGTGCAGTCGTTCAAAGGGGAGTCGGAGTGGCACGGAAGCTCGCCGTCATCGGGGCCGGACTCATGGGATCCGGTATCGCCCAGGTCTCCGCGCAGGCGGGCTGGGACGTCGTCCTGCGGGACGTCACCGACGAGGCACTGAAGCGTGGCACCGACGGCATCAAGGCCTCGTACGACAGGTTCGTCGGCAAGGGCAAGCTCGAGGCGCACGACGCCGACGCGGCCCTCGCCCGCATCACCGCGACCACCGACCTGGACGCGGCCGCCGACGCGGACGTCGTCGTCGAGGCCGTCTTCGAGAAGCTGGAGGTCAAGCACGAGATCTTCCGCACGCTCGACAAGATCGTGCGCGAGGACGCCGTGCTCGCCTCCAACACCTCCGCCATCCCGATCACCAAGATCGCGGCCGTGACGGAGCGCCCGGAGCGTGTGGTCGGCACACACTTCTTCTCGCCGGTCCCGATGATGCAGCTGTGCGAACTCGTCCGCGGCTACAAGACCAGTGACGAAACTCTCGCCAGGGCGCGGGAGTTCGCCGAGTCCGTCGGCAAGACCTGCATCGTCGTCAACCGGGACGTCGCCGGCTTCGTGACCACCCGGCTCATCTCCGCCCTCGTCGTCGAGGCGACGAAGCTGTACGAGTCGGGCGTTGCCACCGCGGAGGACATCGACCTCGCCTGCAAGCTGGGGTTCGGCCACGCCATGGGTCCGCTCGCCACCGCGGACCTGACCGGCGTCGACATCCTGCTGCACGCCACCGGCAACATCTACACCGAGACCCAGGACGAGAAGTTCGCCCCGCCGGAGGTGATGCGCCGGATGGTTGACGCCGGTGACATCGGCCGCAAGAGCGGGCAGGGCTTCTACAAGCACTGAATTGACGCCCGCACCCCCGAAGTACCACTCGTCGGGGTGAATTCGGTATCGATTCGTGCACAAGCAGCAACCGCACCGCCACTCAGGCAGTCAGAGGTTGCACAGCCACCGCCATGGAGTCCGCCACCGCACGCACGGGGAGCGCATATGCACATCAGGGGCGACCACGCCGAGCTGGTCGTCGGGGGCCGCCTCGACGTGCACAGCGCGGCGGACGCCCGCACGGTCCTGCACTCGGCCGTCGACGACGGCATCGGCGACCTGGTGCTCGACCTGTCCGAACTCGACTCCTGGGACGCCACCGGACTCGGCGTCATCATGGGTGTCCACCGGCGGGCCGGCCGCTGCGGGCGGCGGCTCGTGCTGCGCGGCGTACCGCCGCAGATGCAGCGCCTGCTGGTGGCCACCCGGCTGCACCGGATCCTGGCGATCGAAGGCGGCATCGGACTGGAGTCCCTGCCCCGCGTGTGACGCCCCGCGAGGTCCCCCGCAGGTGTGAACCGGGCGACGCGGGATACCCGGACGCAGGCCGCCGAAACGCACGTCAAGCGCAATCCTCATGAGACCGTGACGTCTCGGACGGCGCAGTACCCCGGGCTGTCGTAGATACTGTGCGAAGGTTTAGGGTTCGGCTGCCCGCTGCCACGCAACCCTCGAGCGGGCCCGGACCAGAGGCGACAGCGCGGTGTGCGGCAAGGCCGGGAGGGGCTTGACGAGCACACGACGCCTTTTTTGGGGGGCTTGGAACCTATGGACCCGAACAGCCGGGGGCCCGAGGGCATGAGCCAGGACGACGACGGCCAGGGGCCGCGCCAGCGCCCGCCCAGGGACTCCCTCACACCCGACTTCGCCCAGCACGCGCCCGCACTGGCCCGCACCGTACAGCTCGTCACGGGCGACTTCCTGCTCACCGTCAACCCGGTCGACGGCAGCGAGATAGAGGTCTGCCCGCCCGCGGAACGGCCGGGCAGGCCCCGCAAGCGCACCGCGGACGAGCGCGCCGACGTCGAGCGCGCCGCCGCGCCCCCCGTACCGCCCGGCCCCGGGCAGAACGCGCGGCCGCCCCTGGAGCGCCAGGACGAACGCGAGCAACTGGTACGGCTGCTGGCCCGCGGCCGCTCGGTGCGGCTCACCGGCCCCGCGGGGTCGGGCCGCACCAGCCTCCTCGCCCTCGTCGCCGACGACTGCGCGGACCTCGCCCCCGACGGCGTCGTACGCCTCAGCGGGTTCCGCCGCACCTCCGCCGACCTGCTCCACGAGCTCTTCCACGCCGTCCACGCCGCCCCCCTGCACCGGCCCGGACACGACGAACTCCTCGACTACGTCCGCGAGATCGGCGCGGTCGTCGTCGTCGACGACATCGAGTTCGGCGGCAGCGCGCTCGACGAACTGCTCGACGCGACCCCCGAGTGCGCCTTCCTGCTCGGCGCGACCCCCGACGTGCCGGAACCGTCGGCGGAGTCGGGCGTCGAGGAGGTCGTCCTGTCCGGGCTGGACCGGGCCGGCGGCGTCGAAATCATCGAACGTGCCGCCGGCCGCGTCCTCACCGAGGAGGAGGCGAACTGGGCGGGCGACCTCTGGTTCGAGTCCGAAGGCCTGCCGCTGCGCTTCGTCCAGGCGGGCGGCCTGCTGCGCCAGCACGACCAGCTGCGGGCCAGCGCGGACGCCGTCGACGAGTTCGGTGTGTTCGAGGACGCCCCGCCCGCCGACCTGCCCCCCGAGACGAGCGCCCGCGACGACGTGCCCCTGCCTCCCCTCGGCGAGGCCGCGGCGCCCGCCCCGCTGCTCGCCTCCCGGCTGAGTGCCTCGGCCCGCACCACGCTGCGGTTCGCCGTGGCCCTCGGCGGCGAGGTGCCGCACCAGGCCCACCTGCCCGCCCTGGTCGGCGACACCCACGCCGACGCCGCGCTCGGTGAACTGGCGGCCTGCGGCCTGGTGTCACCGGTGGGCGCCCGCTACCGGCTCGCCGCCGGAGTGCTGACCCAGCTGGAGGCCGCCGGATACGGCGACGACGCCGAGGAGCGCGCCCGCGCCGCCGCGCAGCACTACGCCTGGTGGGCCGGCCACCCGTCGGTCACGCCCGAGCGGGTGTGCGGCGAGGCGGACGCCCTGCTCGCGTCGCTCGGCGCCCTGGTCCAGGCCGCCCGGCCCGGCGGGCAGGACGGCGAGAGCCCCGCCGTGCGCCTCGCCCGCACGGCCGCGCCCGCGTTCGCCGCCGGGCTGCACTGGAGTGCCTGGGAACGGGCGCTGCGCTCGGGCGCCGAGGCGTCCCGGCTCGCCGGGGACGTGGCCGAGCAGGCCTACTTCCACCACGAGTTGGGCATCCTGGCGCTCTGCGGAGGCGCGCTCGACCGGGCGCGCGCCGAGCTGGAGGCCTCCATCGGCCTGCGCGGCGCGCTCGCCGACAAGCGCGGCACCGTCGCCGGCCGGCGTGCCCTCGCCCTGGTCGCCGACCGCTCCGGCGTGGCGCAGGGCTTCGGCGCGATGGCCGGCCTCGGCCTGACGGCGGGCGACGAGGACCCCGACGCGCGCGGCGAGGAGCCGGCGGCGCAGGCCGGCGGCGCCCCCACGCCCTTTCCCACCCTCCAGCCGCCTGTCGCCGGCCCCTCCACGCTGGTCACGTACCAGACCCCGGGCACGCCCGGGCCGGGGTCGTCCGGCCCGGCGGCGGCCGCGCCGAAGCAGCGCCTCGGCGTGAAGAACCTGGCCCGGCGCAACCTCGTGGCGGCCGGCGCCGGCGCCCTCCTGGTGGCCGTCCTCGGCACCGTCGTGACGCTCGGCGCCAGTGGCCACAACGACGCCGACGACCCCTCGCACAAGGCCGACGTCAACCCCTCTGCCAGCCAGGAAGTGGACGACGGTGGCCTGGGCGCCGACGTGCCCGCACAGGGCGGCGACGGCCGGGGCGGCGACACCGGCGTGGCGACCAGCCGGCCGACGGACCCGGGCCCCGACGGCACCTACGGCACGCCCGACGACCCGACTCCGGCGGCGCAGACGGCACAGCCGTCGGCCGAGCCGACCGGGACGCGGCGGCCGGGCGGCGGGGGTTCGGCGGGCGAGTCGCCGTCCCGGCCGGCGCCGTCCAGGCCGGTGACGCCGACGCCCACCCGTACGCCGTCGTCGCCTCCGCCCTCCGAGAGCACGACGCCGCCGTCGTCGACCCCGTCGGACACGGCACCGCCCAGTCCGGGGACGCCGAGCACGTCCGACACGGCCGGGGGCCCGTCGTCGGCGACCGCGACCTCGACGTCGAGCAGTTCCGCGGGCGCGCCGGAGACCGGCGGGAGTTCGCCCGGGTCCGGCCAGATCATCTGACCCGGCGGCACCGGGGGCCGGGACCGCGTCGCGCGATCCGGCCCCCGGAACCGGGCAGTCGGGCGGGTGACACTCAGCTGTCCGGCGGCGGGGAGGCACTCCGGGCCGGGCGGGACCCGGGTCGGCCGGCGGTGCCGGGACCCGGTCCGGCGCGTGGGGGACGGGACCCGGCGTGGCAGGGCCGGCTCAGAACAGCCGCAGCTTGTCGTCCTCGATGCCGCGCAGGGCGTTGTAGTCCAGCACCTGGCAGCCGATGCCGCGGTCGGTCGCGAGGACGCGGGCCTGCGGCTTGATCTCCTGGGCCGCGAAGATGCCGCGCACCGGGGCCAGATGGGGATCGCGGTTCAGCAGCTCCAGGTAGCGGGTCAGTTGCTCCACACCGTCGATCTCGCCGCGCCGTTTGATCTCCACCGCCACCGTCCGGCCCTCGGCGTCCCGGCAGAGGATGTCGACGGGGCCGATGGCCGTCATGTACTCGCGCCGGATGAGGGTGTAGCCCTCGCCGAGCGTCTCGATGCGGTCGGCGAGCAGCTCCTGCAGGTGCGCCTCCACGCCGTCCTTGATCAGTCCGGGGTCCACGCCGAGCTCATGGCTGGAGTCGTGGAGGATCTCCTCCATCGTGATGATGAGCTTCTCGCCCGCCTTGTTGATGACGGTCCAGACGCCCTCCTCGTCGCCCGCGCCCTCCTTCAGGGTGCAGGGGGGCGACATCCAGTTGAGGGGCTTGTAGGCGCGGTCGTCCGCGTGGATCGAGACGCTGCCGTCCGCCTTGACCAGGATCAGGCGGGGCGCGGACGGGAGGTGGGCGGTGAGCCGGCCCGCGTAGTCGACGGAGCACCGGGCGATGACGAGACGCATGGTCCGCAACGCTACTCGACGCCTCCCGGTGCGCGCGATTCGCCCTCGTCGGGGCCCCCGGCCGGGGTACCGCGGGCGGGACCCGCCGACGGTGGCCCGCGGCCGCCCCATTTCTACCGTGATCACCCGTGTTCACTTGTGGCCGATTGTGTACCCAACTCGACTGGTCTGTGCGCGCATTCGCCTGGTGGGGCCTCGTTCCGTTGCCTAACGTAGGAACGGGAGGTCGCGATGTGCGTACGCAGCGTGTCCGGTGTCGCGCACTCCCTGACCTGTCCGGCAACCCCTGCTGTTCGGGGGTGCGAGAGGAGAACCCATGTCGCTCGACGTCTCACCGGCCCTACTCGAACAGGCCGAGCGAGGCGAGGTCGACGAAGCCGCCTTCGTCGACTGCGTCCGGACCTCCCTGCCCTACGCATGGGAGATGATCAGCTCCCTGGTGGCCCAGCTGAAGGTGGACGGCGGAAGCTTCGCCGACAACCAGACGCCCCCGCCGGACGAGCAGGCGCGCGGCCAGTTGCTGCGTGCGCTCGCCAGCGACGCCATCCGCGGGGCGCTCCAGCGGCACTTCGGTGTGCGGCTGGCTTTCCAGAACTGCCACCGTGTGGCGGTGTTCCCGCTGGACGCCTCGGTCGACGAGACGCTGGCCCGGTTCACGTCGGTACGCAGCCAACTGCTCAACCAGTCGCCGGAGCTCAGGGACTGCTGACGCGGTAGACCGCTTGCTTGCCGCTCCGTCCGCGGGAGGTGCATGGAGTGGGGCGGCAAGCTTCCGTGCGGCGCTTTCCGTGTGGCACCGGCGCCACGGCTCAGCCGAGGTGGGGCAGTACCTCGGCGCCGAGCCGCCGTACGTTCTCCTCCGTCGCCGCGAGGTCCCCGGAGCCCTCGACGAGCAGGGCGAAGCGGGTGATGCCGGTGCGTTCGGAGGTCGCCGCGAGCCGGTCGGCGCACAGGCGGGGGGTGCCCACCGGGTGCAGGCCGCACAGCAGTTCCGTGTAGCCCAGCGGGTCGCGTGGCTGCCGGGTGCGGCCGTCGACCGTGACGTGCGCCTGCAGGCCGTGCCTCAGCCAGCCCGGCATCGCCTTCAGCAGCGTCTCCTCCGCGTCCGTGCGCCGGTCCGCGATCTGGCAGACGCCCGCCGAGACGTGCCCGGCGTCCCGGACCTCCTCCGCCGGCCGCCCGGCCGCCCGCGCGCACCGCTGCCAGAGGCCCACCATCTCGGCCTTCTCCTCGTCCCCGACGTGCATCCCGAGGAGCATCGGCAGCCCGCGCTCGGCGGCCAGCCGCACGCTCGCCGGCGAGGTGCAGGCGACGACGACCTCGGGCCCCGGGACCTCCGTGAGCGCCTCCGAGGGGCGGGGGACCACGGGCACCTCACGGAAGGCGAATCGTTCCCCCGAGGCGCCCACCGACGCCTCGCGCAGCCAGCGCACCAGCAGATCGAGTGATTCGGGGAACCCCTTCTCGTACGCCTCCAGGCCCGTCCCGAAGACCTCCAGGTCGACCCACGGTCCGCCGCGGCCCACACCCAGCGAGAACCGCCCGCCGCTCGTGACGTGCAGCAGCGCGGCCTGCTCGCCGAGCGCGACCGGGTGCACGGTGGGCAGTACGCTGACCGCCGTACCCACCCGGATGCGGCGGGTGCGGCCGAGCAGCAGCGCGGCCAGCGTGACCGCCGACGGGCACGTGCCGTACGGCACGAAGTGATGTTCGGCCAGCCAGACCGAGTCGAGCCCCGCCTCCTCGGCCACCTCGGCCGAGCGGACCGCGCGGTGCAGCGCCTCACCCTGGCCCTGGCCGGGGAACTGGGCCGCCACCACGAAACTTCCTACGCGCATCGCACTTCCTGCTTCCTAGGCTCCGACACGGAGCTCCCCCACCGGGCATAACCGGACGACACGTGCCGAGGACACGGCTTGGCGGAGGGATTTGCGGATTGTCTGTGAAATGGGGTGCGCCGGAGCCGGAGTGGGGCGGCCGGCACCGTCCGCGTACCACCGCGTGCGCCCCGTAGGCTGGACGCGGCCCGTCGATTCCGCAGATCCCGGTGAGGTGTCCTGTGTCCCCGCGTCGCAACCGACCCAACGTTTCCGGCTCGTTCGCCCGGAGCGCCGAGGAGGACCGCGTCGGCCGTTACGGCGGCTGGCAGTCCACGGAGAGCTGGCAGGGCGAGGACTGGAGCGTGCGGCACGTGGCGGGCGCGAGCGCGGTGGGCAAGACGTACCGCTGCCCGGGCTGCGACCAGATGATCGCCTCCGGGGTGCCGCACGTGGTGGCCTGGCCCGAGTACGCGGGCGTCGACGACCGCCGGCACTGGCACAAGGCGTGCTGGAACGCGAAGGACCGCCGCACCACGCGGGTGCGGCGGTCCCGTGACGCGCCGAGGTTCTGAGCGGGACTACACGTCGCGCCGGTCCAGCAGGAGCCAGGCGCCGGCGAAGGCGGCGGCCGTCACGCCCAGCATGATCCACAGCGGATCCCAGCCGGACGGGCCCGAGCGGCTGAGGGAGTTGGCGTAGAACACGCTGAGCTGGTTCGGGATGGAGTACTCCAGCAGCGCCGTGCGGACCTTGTCCAGTGACTCGGCGAACATGAACAGCGCGATGACCAGCGGGGCCAGCACCGCGCCGATCATGATGGTGATGGCGCCCGCCGAGTGCCGCACGATCGAGCCGACGAGAAGCGAGAGCAGGCCGAGCAGCGCCAGGTAGAGGCTGACGCCGACGGTCGCCTTGAACCACTCCCCGCCGGACGGATCCCGGCCGCCGCTGCCCTCCAGCATGGCCACCTGCGCCACGGCGACGAGGGCGGCCGACACCAGCGTGACCGTGAAGGCGACGAGGAAGAACACGATCGCCTTCGCCGCGAGCACCCGCCCGCGGGTCGGGCAGGCCGTCATCGTGGTCCGGATCATGCCGGTCCCGTACTCGGAGGCCGTGGTCAGCACGCCGAGCGTCATGACGCAGATGCTGCCGAGGAGCAGCCCGAAGAAGCCCAGGGACAGCGGGTTCTCCGTGCTCGACAGCTCGCTCGAGGAATGGGCGACCACCCAGCCGGTCAGCAGGCCGATCCCGACCACGAGCAGGACGAACACGCCGAGCGTCCACATCGTGGAGCGCACCGACTTGATCTTCGTCCACTCGGAGGCGACGGCGTGCCCGAGGTGCGTGCGGACGACGGGGATCGGCGAGGTGTAGCCGGGGTACGGAGAACCGGCCGGGGCCTGCCAGGCGGGCGCGGCCTGCGGCGTCGGAGTCTGGGGCGAGCTCATCGGGCGTCCTCGGGCTTGGTCGGGTCGGCGTCGGTGGAGGGGGCGGGGGCCGGCGCGGGCGGCTGCGGCTGCCCGGGGGCCGCGGGCTGGGCGGGGGAGTGGCCCTGCGGGGCGGCCGCGCTCCCCGCCGGCTGGGCGTGGGGGTCGGGCTGCCCGGCACCGGCCGGGGCGCCCGCGCCGTAGTGGCCCGGCGCCGCCGACTGGCCCGGCAGTCCCTGCTGCGCCGCGAACGGCTGTCCGCCCTGCTGGGGCGGCGGCGGGGCGTACCAGCCCGGCTGGCCCTGTCCCGGCACCGGCACCGGCGGCTGCGCGCCCGGCGGCAGCGGCTGCATCAGCCCGGCCTTCTGGTCGGTCGTCGAGCGGTAGTCGACGACCGCCTGCGTCATCCGCATGTACGCCTCCTCCAGCGACGCCTGGTGCGGCGACAGCTCCCACAGGCGGACGTCGGTGTCGTGCGCGATGTCGCTGATGCGCGGCAGCGGCAGTCCGGTCACGCGCAGCGCGCCGTCCTGCTCCGGCAGCACGTGCCCGCCGGCCTCGGTGAGCGCGGACGTCAGCTTCTCGCGCTGCTGCGGCTCGGTGTCGGGCGTGCGGACGCGGGCGAAGTCCGCGGAGTTCGCGGAGATGAACTCCCCGATGCTCATGTCGGCCAGCAGCTGTCCGCGCCCGATCACGATCAGGTGGTCGGCGGTGAGGGCCATCTCGCTCATCAGGTGACTGGAGACGAACACGGTCCGGCCCTCCGCCGCCAGGGCCTTCATCAGGTTCCGCACCCAGAGGATGCCCTCGGGGTCCAGACCGTTCACCGGCTCGTCGAACAGCAGCACCTGCGGGTCGCCGAGCAGCGCCGCGGCGATGCCGAGCCGCTGGCCCATGCCGAGGGAGAAGCCCTTGGAGCGCCTGCGGGCCACGTCCTGCAGGCCGACGACACCGAGCACCTCGTCCACGCGCCGGGCGGGGATGCCGGAGAGCTGCGCCAGGCTCAGCAGGTGGCTGCGGGCGGATCGGCCGCCGTGCACGGCCTTGGCGTCCAGCAGGGCCCCGACCTGGCGGGGGGCGTTCGGCAGCCTGCGGTAGGGGTGACCGCCGATCGTCACCGTGCCCGAGGTGGGGTTGTCCAGGCCGAGAATCATGCGCATGGTCGTCGACTTGCCGGAGCCGTTCGGCCCCAGGAAGCCGGTGACGGCACCTGGCCGTACCTGGAAGGAGAGGTTGTGCACGGCGGTCTTGTCGCCATAGCGCTTGGTCAGGCCGACTGCCTCGATCATGCTCCGCACCCATCGGAAGGTTCAGGTCAGCGGGGCACACGCCCCCCGTAAGGGTTAGGAGGATATCCGGGCGCTGACGGTTCCGTTCAAGGGAGAGTAAAAGCAGGCAGGCTCAGGCGTCGCGCCGCGACATCACCGCGTAGCCGCCGGCGAGGGCCGCGATCACCCACAGCGCCATGATCGCGAGGCCGCCCCAGGGCCCGTACGGGGTGTCGTCGCCGGCCTGCGGGACCACCTGCATGATCCGGCCGCCGGCCTGGTCGGGCAGGAACCGGCCGGCCTTCTTCGTCGCCGCGACGTTGCCGAGGACGTTGGAGACGATGAAGAAGAACGGCATCAGGATGCCCAGCGACAGCAGCGGCGAGCGCAGCATCGCGGCGACCCCCATCGAGAACACCGCGATGAGGGTCATGTAGAGGCCGCCGCCGACGACCGCCCGCAGCACGCCCGGGTCGCCGAGCGAGGTGCGCAGCGGGCCGAGCACGGCCTGCCCGCAGAAGAACGCGGCGAAGCTGGTGGCCATGCCGACCACGAGGGCGACGCCGGCGGCGACCGCGACCTTGCCGGCGTAGAAGACGCCGCGCCGCGGAACGGCGGCCAGCGAGCTGCGGATCGTGCCGCTGCTGTACTCGGTGGACACCACGAGCACCCCGAAGACGATCATCGCCAGCTGCCCGAGCGCCATTCCGGCGAAGCTGACGAGGGTCGGATCGAAGGTGAGCGTCCGCCGCGGGCCCGGCCTGCCGGGCTCACCGGGGGACAGCGCCGAGACCAGCATGCCGAGGGCGACGGTGACGACCACGGCGGCGGAGAGCGTCCACACGGTGGACGCGACCGACCGGACCTTCGTCCACTCCGACCGGATGACCTGGGTCGCCGTCATGTCCCTCAGCTCTCCTTCTGCGGGTCGGCGCCCCGGGTCCGGCCGGGTGCCTCCGCGTGCGCGTGGTACTCCACCGACTCGGCGGTCAGCCGCATGAACGCCTCCTCCAGGGAGGACTGGCGGGTGCTCAGCTCGTGCAGGACGACCTGGTGCCGCGCGGCGAGTTCACCGATCTGCTCGGGCTTTCCGCCGTCGGCCTCCAGCAGCCCGCCGCCGGCCTCCACGACCGTGATGCCGGCCTCGGCGAGCACGTCGAGCAGCCGTTCGCGTTGCGGGGTGCGGATGCGCACGCACGTGCGGGAGTTGCGGGCGATGAAGTCGGTCATGGAGGTGTTGGCGAGCAGCCGGCCCTGGCCGATGACGACGAGGTGGTCGGCGGTGAGGGCCATCTCACTCATCAGGTGCGAGGAGACGAAGACCGTGCGGCCCTGGGCCGCCAGGGACTTCATCAGGCCGCGGATCCAGTGGATGCCCTCCGGGTCCAGGCCGTTGACCGGCTCGTCGAACATGAGGACGCGTGGGTCGCCGAGCAGCGCGGCGGCGATGCCGAGCCGCTGGCTCATGCCGAGCGAGAAGCCCTTCGCCTTCTTGCGCGCGACCGCGGTGAGGCCGACGGTGTCGAGGACCTCGTGCACCCGGCTCGTGGCGATGCCGTTGCTCCGGGCGAGGCACAGCAGGTGGGCGAAGGCGGTCCGCCCGCCGTGCACGGCCTGGGCGTCGAGCAGGGCGCCGATGCACGTCAGCGGGTCCCGGAGCCCGCGGTAGGGCCTGCCGTCGACGCGGACGGCTCCGCAGGTGGGGCGGTCGAGGCCCAGGATCATCCGCATCGTCGTGGACTTGCCCGCGCCGTTCGGGCCGAGGAAGCCCGTGACGGTGCCCGGCCGGACGGTGAACGTGAGGTCGTCGACCGCCAGTTTCTCGCCGTACCGCTTCGTCAGCCCCTCGAGCTCGATCATGCGGCCACGCTAGGACGGCACGAAGCCCCCCGCCACTCCAGTGTGGCAAGGGGGCTTCGGTGCCGTTCAGCCGACGTCCGTCCGGTGCCACCGGACGGGCCGGGTTGTCACCGGGACTGCTGGGCCGGGACCCCGCGGGAGACGGAGTCGTCCTCGGCGGGCGTGCCCGCGGCGGCCACCGCGGCACCGGTGAGGGTCGCCAGCATCTCGCGCACGTTCGTCAGCTGGGCGTTGATCGAGTCGCGGCGGTTGGTGAGGGCGGCCAGCTCACGCTCGGACTCCGAACGGATCCGGTCGGCCTTGGCGTTGGCGTCGGCCACGATGTCCTCGGCCTGGCGCTGCGCCGTCTCCACGGTCTGGCGGGCGCGGCGCTCGGCGTCGGTGCGCAGCTTCTCCGCCTCCAGGCGCAGCTGCTCGGCGCGGTGCTCGATCTCCGCGAGGCGCTTCTCCGCCTTGGCCTGACGGGACGCCAGGTCGCGCTCGGACTGCTCGCGGCGCTTGGCGAGGTTCGTCTCGAAGTCGGCCGCGGCCTGCGCGGCCTTGGCACGGGTCTCCTCGAAGAGGGCGTCGGCCTCCTCGCGCTTGGACTGCGCGTCCTTCTGCGCGTCGGCGCGCAGCTGCGCGGCCTCACTCTGGGCCTTCTCGACGATCCGGACGCCCTCGTCCTCGGCCTTGGACTTGCGCTCAACGGCGTAGGCCTCGGCGTCGTTGCGGACCTGCTGGGCCGCCGACTCGGCGAGGTCGCGGTGCTGCTCGGCCGCGCGGCGGGCCTCATCACGCAGCTCCTTGGCCTCTTCCTCGGCCAGCCGGAGGATCTTCTCGACCCGCGCGCCGAGACCCGCGTACGACGGCTCGGCGTCGGTGATCTGGGCCTGGGCGTTCTGCGTCTCGAGGTGGAGCTCCTCGATGCGCTTCTCCAGAGCGGTGATGCGGGCGAGAGCGCTGTCACGGTCGGAGACGAGCTTGGAGATACGTTCGTCCACCTGAGCGCGGTCGTACCCACGCCGCACAAGCTCGAAGCCGTAGGGGGAAGTGTCGCTCATGGGGTTCCTGTCGAATGAGACCGGTGAGGTGATAGGTCGATCCTAGGGGCCAGGACGGCGTGTCATCGAGCGGATACGTGTTTGATCTGGAGAATGACACCTCTTTCGGGTGGCTGCGCCCCGCAGGGCTTGCCAATGAGTTGGCCAAAGCCCCCAGAACACACCTGAACACACCCACCAGGCTAGCCCTCTGGCGACTTGCCACCCGATCGGGGGGCGCCCACCGTCGCCCCCGCCTTGACGCCGGGGTCCTTCCCCGACGACGGCGCCTCGAAGGACTCCAGGGCCTCCAGGACGTCCTGGACGCGGGAGATCTCGGCGTTGATGTCCTCACGCCGCCGCACCAGGACCTCCAGCTCCCGCTTGCCCTCCTCGACGGTGCGCCGGGCCTCGCGGATCGCCTCCGCCTTGAGCTCCTCGGCCTCCCTGACGAGCGTCGCCTTCTTCTGCTCGGCCTCCTTCAGCAGGCCCTCGGCCTTCTTGACCGCGGCGATGCGGACCTTGCCCGCCTCGGAGTTGGCCTCCGAGACGATCTCCTTCGCCTTCGCCTGCGCCTTGGCCAGCTGCTCCTCGGCCGCCTTGACGAGGGCGTCGCAGCGGTCGCCGGCCGACTTCATCGTCTCGGCGGCCTCACGACGGGCCCGCTCGTGCAGCTCCTCGATCTCGGCCGTGAGGCGCTCACGCAGCTCCTCCGCGCGCTCGCGGATCGCGGTGGCGTCCCGGCGGGCCCCGACGAGCAGCTCGTCGGCGTCCGTACGGGCCTTCTCCACCAGCCCGTTGCCCTCGATCGTGGCCTCGGAGACCAGCCGTTCGGCCTCCTGGCGGGCCGCGCCCACCATGGTGTCCGCCTGCGACTCCGCGTCCGCCTTGGTCTTGACCGCGCTCGCCTGCGCCTCGGTGAGCAGCTTGTCGGCCTCCGCCGCGGTCTCGGTGATGAGCGTGTCGACCTGCTCGGCCGCCTCCGAACGCCGCTTGTTGGCCTCCTTGCGGGCCTCGTCCAGCGCCCGCTCGGCCTCCTCGCGCGCCGAGGTCACCAGGCGCTCCGCCTCCGCCTCCGCCTCGGCCCTGAGCCGCTCGGAGTCGGTGCGGATCCGCTCGGCGCGCTGCTGCGCCGAACCGACCGTCTGGGCGGCCTCGGCCCGCAGCCGCTCCGCGTCGCCGGTGGCGTCCGCGATCAGCTTCTCGGCCTTGGCGACCGACTCGGCACGGACCCGGTCGGCCTGAGCGACCGTCTCCGTCTGCAGGCGCTCGGCCTCGGCCCGCGCCTCGGAGATGAGGGTGTCCGCCTGGGTGGCGGCGTCGGACCGGATGCGGTTGGCGTCCTCGCGGGCCTCCGCGCGGGTCCGGGTGGCGTCCTGCTCGGCCTGCGCGATGGCGTCGGACGCCTCGGTGCGCACCCGCTGGGAGTGCTCGGCGACGTCCGCGCGGATCCGGTCGGCCTCCGCGATCGCCTCGGAGACCGTGCGCTCCGCCAGCGACCTGGCGGCCTCGTTCTCCTCGCTCGCCTCGCGGCGCAGCCGGCTCGCGTCCTCGCTGGCCCGCTCCCGCTCGGCGTAGGCGTCCGCGCGGACCCGGCCGGCCTCCTCCTCGGCCTCGCGCCGGGTACGGTCCGCCGCGTGCTCCGCGGCGGAGCGCAGGCCGGCGATCTCCTCCTGCGCCTGCTCGTGCAGCCCGGCGACGGAGTCCCGCACCTGCTGCGCGTGCTGCTCGGCCGCCGACACCATCTCGGTGGCGCGCCGGTCGGCCTCCTCCACCAGACGGGTGGCCTCGGCCTGCGCCTCCTCCACGCGCCTGCGCGCGGAGGCCAGCAGCTCCTCGCTCTGCTCGCGGGCCCGCTCCCGCTCCCGGTCGGCCTCCTCACGGGCCGCGCCGAGCAGTTCCTCGGCCTCGCGGCGGCGCCGGGCCGCCTCCTCCTGGGCGGCGGCCAGCGCCTCGGACGCCTCGGCGCCCAGCCGCTCGGCGGCGGCCTGTGCCTCCGCGCGCACCCGGTCGGCGGTGTCCTGGGCCTCGACCTTCAGGCGCTCGGCCTCCGCCGCCGCCTCCGACCGCAGCCGGACGGCGACGGCCTCGCCCTCGGCGCGGGAGACGGACGCGTCGGAGGCGGCCTCCGTGCGCAGCCGCTCGGCCTCCGCCTCGGCCTGCTGCTGGAGGGTACGGATGCGCTCCGCGGCCTCCGCGCGCAGCCGCTCGGTCTCGTCGGCGGCCTCGCGGCGGATCCGCGCGGCCTCCTCCCGGGCGTCGCCGAGCGCCTGCTCCGCGGAGGCGAGGCGCTGCTCGGCCTCCGTGTGCAGCCGCGTCAGCCCCTCGGCGGCCTCCGCCTGCCGGGCCGCCACGGCACGCTCGGTCTCCTCGCGCAGCTCGCCCGCGGCGCGCTCGGCGTCCGCCCGGACGGACTCCGCCTGCTCGGTGGCCTCCGCACGGTGCCGCTCGGCCTCCTTGCGGGTGCGCTCCAGGGTCTCCTCGGCCTGCCGGCGCAGCGTGGTGGCGCGTTCGATGGCCTCGGTGCGGACCTTCTCGCTGTCCGCCGTCGCGGTCTGGCGCAGCTCGTCGGCGTCCGCCTTGGCCTTGGCCAGCAGCTCCTCGGCGGACTTCGCCGCCTCCTCGATCTGCGCGACGGCCTCGCGCCGCGCCTCCGCGCGGATCGTCTCGCCCTCGGCGACCGCCGCGGCGCGCAGCTGCTCGGCCTCGCCGCGCAGGCGGCGGGCCTCCTCCTGGAGCTCGACCGTCTTGGCGCGGTACTCCTTGGTGTCGTCCTTGGCGGCGCCCTTGAGCTGCTCGGCGATGTCGTGCGCCTCGGCCCGCAGCCGGTCCGCCTCGGCCTCCGCCTCCCGGCGGATCCGCTCGGCCTCCTCGGCGGCGGCCCTGGTGGTCTTCTTGGCGTCCTCGGACGCCCTGTTCAGCACGTCCTCGGCGGTCCTGGCCGCCTTGGACAGCTGGGTGGCAGCCTCCTCCGCGGTGACCGCGCGGGCCTTCTCCGCGGCCTCCGCGACGATCTTCTCGGCCTCCGCGCGGGCGTCCGCGACCAGCTGCTCGGCCTCGGTCCTGGTGGACTCGGCCTCCTTGGTGGCCTCGCTGACCAGGCGGGCGACCTGTTCCTTCGCCGTCCGCGTGCGCGTCTCGTTGGCCGCCTCCGCGCTCGCGAGCGCCTTGGCCGCGGCCTCCCTGGCCTCCGTGACGACCTTCTCCGCCTCGGCACGCGCCTCGCGCAGCGCCGTCTCGGCCTCCGCCATGCGCTGCTCGGCGGCGCGGGCCAGCTCGGCCGCCTGACGGCGCGCGGTGTCCGACTCGGTGGCCGTGGAGCTGCGCAGCTGCTCGGCGTGGTCGGTGGCCTCCTGGGCCTGCGTGGAGGCGGCGTTGAGCAGCCGCTCGGCGTCGGTCCGGGCCCGCCGCAGGATCTGCTCGGCCTCCGCGCGGGCGGTCTCGGCCTCGTTCTGCAGCCGCTGCCGGGCCTCGGCGGTCACCCGTTCGGCCTCCGCGCGGGCGGCCGCCATCGCCTGCTCGGCCTCGGCGCGGGACTCGTCGAGCAGGCGGCGGGCCTGCTGCTCCGTCCGGGCGCGCAGCTGCTCCGCCCAGGCCACGTTCTCGTTGACGTGGGACTCGACGGTCTGCCGTCGCTCGGCGAGCTCCTGGTCCAGCTGCTGGCGGCGGGTGACCGCCTCCTGGTGCAGCTCGGCCTGCAGGCGGGCGGCCTGCTCGGCGTGCTCCTGGAGGATGCGCTGGGTCTGCGCCCGGGCCTGGCTGAGCTCGCGCTCGGCGTCGGCCCTGAGCTGGTCGGCCTGCATCTGCGCGTTGCGCAGCAACTGCTCGGCCTGGTAGCCGAGGTCGGCACTGTCGTAGGCGGGCCGGGACATGAGGGTGCGGCGCGCCTCGTGCAGCTTGGCGCGCAGCACCTCGACCTGGTAGCCGAGGTCCTCGGCGTGCTGGATCGCCTTTTCCCGCTCGGTCTTCAGCCGCTCCATCTCGGCCTCGAACCGAGAGAGGTGGTCGACGTCAGCCGCCGGCTCTCGCTCCTGGCGTTCGTAGCCCCGCACTGCGCGGTCCCATCCGTCCCCTGGTCGCAAGCTTGTCCAAACGAGCTCCGTCCATCCGACGGACGGGGCCCCCGGGGGAATGGTGTCAGATCGACGGCGGAGCACGGGCTGCCGCCCAGACGCTCGTCCCCCGAAACCCGGACCCCGGCTGGGCCCGGCCGCAGGCGACGGCGGGCCCCCGGTCGTCCCGAGGTTCGCGATGCGGGACGACCGCCCCCAACCCTACCGGCCCTTATGTACGTCGGTCAGTGGTCGGACGACTCAACAGCCGCCGAAGTGACCAGTTCTGTCAGCACCCCGTGGCAGTCCTTGGGGTGCAGGAAGGTGATCCGCGACCCCATGGAGCCCCGTCGGGGCTCGTCGTACAGGACGCGGACGCCCTTGTCGCGGATGCCGGCGGCGTCCGCGTCGACGTCCGCGGTGCCGAAGGCGATGTGGTGGACGCCCTCCCCGTTCTTCGCCAGCCACTTGGCGACGGTGGAGTCCTCGCGGGTGGGTTCGAGCAGCTGGAGGTAGGACGATCCGCCGTCGGAGGTGTCGTTGATCTTGAGCATGGCCTCCCGCACGCCCTGCTCCTCGTTGACCTCGGTGTGGAACACTTCGAAGCCGTAGGTGGCACGGTAGAACTCGACGGTGGCGTCGAGGTCGTGGCAGGCGATTCCGATGTGGTCGATGCGCGTCAGCATGGAATCAGTGCAGCGCTCCTGCGGTGGTTACGCAACGTGCGCGCGATCACACCGACGGCCCGATGACGCGACGGACCGGCCCTCAGTACATTCGCAGTAAACCCTCGTTCACTCCTCGGCTGTGCAAGCCGGAAGGGGATCGCGAATCATGTCTTCTGCAACGAACAGCTCAGTGATCGTCGCGGGCGCCCGGACGCCCATGGGGCGGCTGCTGGGCTCGCTGAAGTCCTTCTCGGGAGCCGACCTCGGCGGCTTCGCGATCAAGGCCGCCCTCGACCGTGCGGGGATCGGGGGCGACCAGGTGCAGTACGTCATCATGGGCCAGGTCCTCCAGGCCGGGGCGGGACAGATCCCGGCACGTCAGGCCGCGGTCAAGGCCGGCATCCCGATGAGCGTCCCGGCGCTCACCATCAACAAGGTCTGCCTCTCCGGCCTCGACGCGATCGCGCTGGCCGACCAGTTGATCCGAGCGGGTGAGTTCGACATCGTGGTCGCGGGCGGCCAGGAGTCCATGACCAACGCCCCGCACCTGCTGCCGAAGTCCCGCGAGGGCTTCAAGTACGGCGCGGTCGCCATGCTCGACGCCATGGCCCACGACGGCCTGACCGACTCCTTCGAGGAAATCGCCATGGGCGAGTCCACGGAGAAGCACAACACGCGCCTCGGCATCGGCCGCCAGGAGCAGGACGAGATCGCGGCGCTGTCCCACCAGCGGGCCGCCGCCGCGCAGAAGAACGGCGT
Source organism: Streptomyces sp. NPDC003697 (assembly GCF_053587115.1). Taxonomy (NCBI): domain Bacteria; kingdom Bacillati; phylum Actinomycetota; class Actinomycetes; order Kitasatosporales; family Streptomycetaceae; genus Streptomyces; species Streptomyces sp. NPDC003697. Next base: position 16,151 of record NZ_JBSFNN010000013.1, on the reverse strand, counting down.
CTTCGAGGCCGAGATCACCCCGGTGGAGATCCCGCAGCGCAAGGGCGACCCGGTCCTGTTCAGCAAGGACGAGGGCATCCGGGGCGACACCACCGCCGAGTCGCTGGGCAAACTGCGCCCGGCCTTCGCCAAGGACGGCACCATCACGGCCGGCTCGTCCTCGCAGATCTCCGACGGCGCCGCCGCCGTCGTGGTGATGAGCAAGGCCAAGGCCCAGGAACTCGGCCTGGACTGGATCGCGGAGATCGGCGCCCACGGAAATGTCGCGGGTCCGGACAACTCGCTGCAGTCGCAGCCGTCCAACGCGATCATGCACGCTCTGAAGAAGGAGGGGCTGGACGTCTCCGACCTCGACCTCATCGAGATCAACGAGGCGTTCGCCGCCGTCGCCGTGCAGTCAATGAAGGACCTCGGCGTGTCCACGGAAAAGGTGAACGTCAACGGCGGCGCCATCGCCCTGGGTCACCCGATCGGCATGTCCGGTGCCCGTCTCGTGCTGCACCTGGCGCTGGAGCTGAAGCGCCGGGGCGGCGGGGTCGGCGCGGCCGCGCTGTGCGGTGGCGGCGGCCAGGGCGACGCGCTGATCCTCCGGGTGCCCAGGGCCTGACCCCCGGGCATCTCCCGACCCATCTCCTCCCGGTGGGCCCAGCCGGCCCGAGCGCCGCGCGGCGCACCGATCGACGCAGAACGGAGCAGTGATGCAGGACGTCTCCTCTCTGGTGGCCCAGGCCAGGGAAGGCCGGCCGCGGGCCGTGGCCCGGCTGATCTCCCTGGTGGAGGGGGCGTCCCCGCAGCTGAGGGAGGTCATGGCGGCGCTGGCGCCGCTGACCGGCAACGCCTACGTCGTCGGCCTGACCGGCTCGCCGGGCGTCGGCAAGTCGACGTCCACGTCGGCGCTGGTGACCGCGTACCGCAAGCAGGGCAGGCGGGTCGGCGTCCTGGCCGTCGACCCGTCCTCGCCCTTCTCCGGCGGTGCCCTGCTCGGTGACCGGGTGCGGATGTCGGAGCACTCCTCCGACCCCGCCGTCTACATCCGCTCCATGGCCACGCGCGGTCACCTCGGCGGCCTCGCGTGGGCCGCGCCGCAGGCCATCCGGGTGCTGGACGCGGCCGGCTGCGACGTGATCCTGGTCGAGACGGTCGGCGTCGGCCAGTCGGAGGTGGAGATCGCCTCCCAGGCGGACACCTCGGTCGTCCTGCTGGCCCCAGGCATGGGCGACGGCATCCAGGCGGCCAAGGCCGGCATCCTGGAGATCGGCGACGTGTACGTCGTCAACAAGGCGGACCGGGACGGCGCCGACGCGACCGCCCGGGAGCTGAACCACATGCTGGGCTTGGGCGAGGCCCGCAGTCCGGGCGACTGGCGCCCGCCCATCGTCAAGACGGTCGCCGCGCGTGCGGAGGGCGTCGACGAGGTCGTCGAGGCGCTGGAGAAGCACCGCGCCTGGATGGAGGAGCGGGGCGTGCTGGCCGAGCGCCGCAGGTCCCGGGCGGCACGCGAGGTGGAGACGATCGCGGTCACCGCCCTGCGCGAGCGCATCGGCGATCTGCACGGCGACCGCCGCCTGAGCGCGCTGGCCGAGCGCATCGTCGCCGGTGAGCTGGACCCGTACCGGGCGGCGGACGAACTGGTGGCGGGCCTGACGCAGGGCTGAGCAGCGCCTGGGACGGGCTCAGGCGGTGCTCGGACGGGCCGGGTGGCCGTTCCGTCATACGAACGGCGGAGGCCGGAACCCCGGGTGTGGGGTTCCGGCCTCCGCCGTACGCGTGTCCATGCCTGGCGCCGCTACGGACGGCCCCGCTGCCCCCGCAGGTGCTCCGCGATGGGCCTGAGGGCCTTGTCGAGCTCGATCAGGGCGTCGGAGGACAGCAGGTCGATGAAGTGCCGGCGCACGGACGACACATGGTGCGGCGCGACCTTCCGCATCGTCTCCAGGCCGTGCTCGGTGAGGACCGCGTACAGGCCTCTGCGGTCGGACTCGCAGTTCTCACGCCGCACCAGGTTCGCGTTCTCCATGCGCGTGATCTGGTGCGAGAGCCGGCTCTTGGACTGGAGGGTGGCGGAGGCGAGGTCGCTCATCCGCATCCGTACGTCCTCGGACTCGGAGAGGTTCACCAGGATCTCGTAGTCGTTCATCGTCAGGCCGAACGGCTGCAGGTCCTTTTCGAGCTGGTACGTCAACAGCCTGTTGACCTCCAGCTGGGTGCGCCAGGCGCACTGCTCCGCATCGGTCAGCCAGCGCGTGGCCGTGTCGGTCTCCATGAATGAAGTCTACCTAAAAAGTTGAAAGGCGAACTAGCGAGGGGTGTCGTGACGGTGCGCACGCGTTCGAGCCGTCACACTCCGCAGACTACCGCTCACAGCCCGAAGCGACGCTGGAGGTCCCCCAGCTGTCCGGGAAGGCGCGGTGTCCCCGGCTGCTGTCCGTGCCCTCCGGGTACCCCGCCGCCGCCCGGTACGCCGGGCTCGTTCGGCACCCCTCCGGCGGCCTGCTCGGCCATCAGGGTCTCCGTCGACTGCAGCAGCACCGTACCGGCCCCCACGAACTCGAACTGGTGCTCCTCCCCGGAGGCCCCGCCGAGGCCCGTCATCGCACGTAGACCGCCCATTACCCCGGTCAGATAGCCGTGGTCGTAGTGGTGGCAGGGCGACGGGCAGTCGGCCCACCCCACAAGCGCTTGCGGGTCCACCCGGATCGGTGGCTCCATGAAGACGACCGGACCGTTGGACGCGGCCACGAACCTTCCGGTTCCGATCAGGGTCAGGAAGCCCGGCACGATCGACTGCTTCAGGGAAAGAGTTGGCTGAAAAGCGAGGAGGTTGCCGGAGCGAATGGTCAGGTTGCCGTCGTCCAGATCGTAGGAATTGACGTCGAAGGCCCGGTCGGCGAGCAGCATCCTGCCCGAGCCCTCCGCCACGACCCAGTCGCTCGCGTGCAGAGGCGAATGGAAGGACGTGCGCACCAGACGGTCCAGCCGTCCGTGCCCGACGCCGTTGAACTCGATCGCCCCGTAGTAGGCGATCATCTTCCCCTTCTGCAGGAACCACTGGCTCCCCGCGAGCGCGACGCAGAAGGTGTAGGCGTTGACGTTGTCGTCGGCCGGCAGGGTCGTGGGGTCGTACACCACGGGCCCGGCGCCCCCGTATGCGCTCACAGCTTCTCCTCCGAGGCCTGGACGTAGACGGCACCGCTCCCGCTGAGCTCCAGCTGGAACGCCTCGCCGGAGCCGCGGCCCACCATGTCGCGCCAGCCGAGCGCCGTCGACAGCTTGTTGCGGACGTCGCCGTGGTGGGCCACGTACGCCTGCGGGTCGACATGCACCGGCCGCTGCGGGATGACCGGGACCTCGAAGACCCCGCCGTGCGCCATCACGGCGACGGCCCCCTGGCCCTGCAGGGTGGTGGTGAACAGCCCCTGGCCCGTCACCTGGCCGCGGACCATGCCCATGACCCCGCCCTGCGAGCCCAGGAACATCGTGCCCTGCCGCAGCGTGCCCTCGAAGGCGAGCAGCCGGTCCGCCTCCACGTAGAGGGTGTCACCGGTGAGGTGGATGACGTGAACGTGGTGGCCACCGTGCCCGAAGAGCACGGTGCCGCTGCCCTCCACGGTCATCAGCGGCGTGGCCTCGTTCGCCAGCCGGCGCCCGATCATCGACATCACGCCGCCCTGGCCGCCCTGGACGTTGGGGGTGAAGGAGACCTCGCCCCGGTAGGCGAGCATGGCGCCGCGCTGGCTGAACAGCCGCTGCCCGGGCGTCACCGTCGCCTCCACCACCTTCGAGTTGAGCTCCCGGAAGGCCATGTCACACATCCCCCGCGATCGTGTTGCGCTCACTGGGCTGGACGTACACGAGTCCGTCGCCCTCGAAGCGGATCTGGAAGGCCTCGCCGCCGCCCTCGCCGAGGAGCGTGCGGAACGTCACGCCGGACTGGAACGACTGCCGCACGTTGCCCTGATGGGCGACGTACGCGCCCGGGTCGACGATCAGCGGGTACTGCGGGCTGACCCGCAGCACCACCGCCGGCCCGTCCGACAGGATCGCCGCCTGCCCGTGCCCCTCGACCGTCGTCGTGAACAGCCCGTTGCCCTGCGAGGCCCCGCGCAGTCCGGTGAACGTCGTGCCGGTGCGCAGCCCGGCGTCCGTGGCGAGCAGGTTGCTCGACTCCACGTACAGCCGGTCCCCCCGCAGGCCGACGAGGTTGATCTCGGAGGCCCGGTCGGCGAACCAGCAGGTCCCCTGTCCGCGCACCTCCATCACGGTCATCTGCTCGCCGGTGAGCCGCCGGGTCACCATGCCCCGCAGGCCCTCGCCGCCGCCGCTGAGTTTCTTGAAGGCCATCTGCCCGTCGTACGCGACCATCGAGCCGTTCTTCGCCTTGACGGCGTCCCCGGTCATGTCGACGGCGAGCACCTTGCTTCCCTGAAGCCGGAACGTCGCCACGCTGTGAAGGTAGCGGGCGACCGGCCGGCCCGGACAGGTACCCCCGGAGGAGACGGACCCCGAGCGGACCCCGGCACGCCGGCGCCGCGGCCCCCTGGCCCCGACGGACCGCCGGAGGTTTGCCACAATGGACGGGCGTTTGTGCTTGCGTTCACAAGCCGCCCGCGTCCTTTAGCGTCTCTCCCCTCCGAAGGTGACCCGTGGACCTCAAGACCGCCACCGCCCTCCGCCGCCTCCGCCTCGTCTCGGCCCCCGAGGCCGTGTCCTTCCTCCTGCTGCTGGTCTGCTCGGTGCTGAAGCGGACCACGGACTTCAACGCGGTGCCCGTGATGGGCGCGATCCACGGCGTCCTGTTCATCCTGTACGTGCTGTTCTGGGCGGACGCCTGGAACCGGGCCAGGTGGAGCCTGGGGACCGCCGCCCTGTACTTCGTGCTGTCGGTGCTGCCGACCGGCGGCTTCTTCGCCGAGCGCAGGCTCAAGCGGGCCGCCGAGGACGAGGTCATCGCCTCCCGGGCCCGCCGCGAGGGGGTCGTGAACGCATGATCGTCGCCTTCTCCGTGACGCCGCTGGGCGTAGGCGAGGACGTCGGCGAGTACGTGGCCGACGCCGTCCGGGTGGTCCGCGCGTCCGGCCTGCCCCACCGCACGGACGCCATGTTCACCTCGATCGAGGGGGACTGGGACGAGGTGATGGACGTGGTGAGGCGGGCGGTCGCGGCCGTCGAGGCGCGCGCCCCGCGGGTCTCCCTGGTCCTCAAGGCCGACCTCCGCCCCGGCGTGACCGACGGTCTCACCCGCAAGGTCGAGACGGTGGAGCGCCACCTGGCCCGTTAGGTGTACGCGGTCACGCCGCCCCGGCGGCACGACCGCGCCCGGTGTTCCGCCCTCGGCGTCCCCGCGCCGGTCGCCCGGGCGTCCCGGGGCGGGGGCCGGGACCTCGTGGGCGTCACCCCCCGCCCGACGCCAGGGCGAAGCCCAGCGGAGTGCGTTCGTACAGCACCTGGTGGCCGTAGCGGCGGGAGGTGAGCAGGCCCGCGTCGCGCAGGGCCGCCAGGTGGGCGGAGACCGAGGACGGCGCCAGGCCGAGGCGGTGGGCCAGGGCGGAGGTGGTGGCCGGGTCCTCAAGGGCCGTCAGCACGGCGGCCCGGCCCCGTCCCAGCAGCCGGGCCAGCGCCTCGGGCGCACGCTCGACCGGCTCGACCCACAGACCGCCGATGCCGCGCGCCGGGTAGACCAGGGTCGGCTGCCACGGCGGGTCGAAGCTGCTGACCACGTCCGGCCAGGAGAAGACGCTCGGCATCAGCATCAGGCCCCGGCCGTCGAGGTGCCGCTCGTGCACGCCCCTCCACTCGACGGTGAGCGTGCGGGCGTCCCAGGCGAGACGGGGGCTGATCTCCGGCAGCAGGCCGCCGAGACCCACGTCGGCCAGCCGCCGCGAGTGGAACGCCACGTCCGCCTCCAGCAGCGCCCGCAGCCGTGGCCAGTCCGGCTCGACGAGGGTGTGCCAGGCCGCCGTCATCAGGTCGGTCAGCTTTTCGACCGCGCGGACGGGGTCGGCCAGCAGGGCACGTCCGGCCGGGGAGTCCAGCGCGCCGGGGGTGTCCGCCAGCGAGCGGGCCGTGTCGTGCCGGACGAGTTCCGGGTCGGCCGTGCGGACCGCCGCGATCTCCTCCTCGAAGGTGGCCGCCGTGCCGATGGGCGGCGGCATCAGCCAGTCGGCGCTGTGCCCCCGGCGCGGCATCAGCAGCCACAGCGGGGTCAGGTCGAGACCGGCGGAGGCCGCACGGGCGCGGGCGCGGCGCAGCCAGGCCGGGTGGTAGCCGTGCCGCTGCGGGCGGATCAGCGTGCGCACCGCCTCGTGCGTCTCCCACAGCGGTGAGACGGCGAACCGGCACCTGAGCAGGTCGTCGTCCCCGAAGTGCAGCAGCGACGGCACGGCGTCCCCTCCGGAAGATTCGGCTGGAGCCGAAACTCTACGGGTGGCGGCATCCGCACGTGCACCCTCCGCGTATGCCCGAAACGTCACAGGAGAGCCGTGCGCCGGTCGCCGCCCCGGCCGGGACGCCCGCCCGCTCCGCCGGCTACGGCCGCGTCCTCGCCGTCCGCGAGTTCCGCGCCGTCTTCGCCGCCCACCTGCTGTCCATGCTCGGCGTGATCGTCAGCGAGATCGCGCTGTCCGTCCTCGTCTACGACCTCACCGGCTCGCCGCTGATGAGCGCGCTGGCCTTCGCGCTCGGCTTCCTGCCCTACCTGGTGGGCGGGACGCTGCTCGCGGGCGTCGCCGACCGCTTCCCCGCCCGGCGCGTCCTGGTGGTGTGCGACCTGGTGTGCGCGGCCTGCGTCGCGCCGATGGCGGCGCCGGGCACCTCCATCGGCTTGCTGCTCACCCTGCGCTGCTGCCTCGCCGTCGTCTCGCCCGTCTTCGCCGGGACCCGGATGGCCACGCTCGCCGACATCCTCGGGGACGGCGAGCTGTTCGTCCTCGGCCGCTCCCTGCTGCGGATCACCGCGCAGAGCGCGCTGCTCGTCGGCTACGGGCTCGGCGGCCTGCTGCTCACCGCCGTCTCCCCGCGCCACGCCCTGCTGGTCACGGTGGGCACGTTCCTCGCCTCGGCCGCACTGCTGCGCCTCGGGACGCGGCGCCGGCCGGCCCGGGCCGGCAGCGGGGGCGCCCTGGTGACCCAGTCGCTGCGGGGCTCCCGGCGGGTCCTGGCCGACCGGCGGGTCCGCTCGCTGCTCCTGCTCTTCTGGGTGCCGCCGATGTTCTCCGTGGTGCCCGAGGCGCTGGCGGCCCCGTACGCCGACGCCCTGGGCGCCGGGTCCGTCGGGCTCGGCCTGCTGATGTGCGCGCTGCCGGTGGGCACGGTCGCCGGCGAGCTGTACGCGGGCGCGCGGCTGCGGCCGGCCGTCCGGGAGCGTGCCGTCCTGCCGCTGCTCTGCCTCGGTCTGCTGCCGTACCTCGGCTACGCCCTCCGCCCGGGCCTGGCCGTCTCGCTGCTCCTGCTGCTGGTCTCCGGCGCGGGGGCCGCCTACACCCTGGGCCTGGACCAGATGCTCGTGCGGGCCGTGCCCGAGGAGCTGCGCGGCCGGGCCATGACCCTGCTGACGGCCGGGCTGATGACGGTCCAGGGCGTCGGCATGGCGCTGGCGGGCGTCGCGGCCGAGATCGCCGGGGTACGTGCCACGGTGGCGGGCGCCGGCGCGGTGGGCACGGTGTGCTGCCTGCTGCTGGCCGTGGGGGCGCGGCGTGTGGAGCGCGGAGCGGGCGGCGGGGGACCGAAGGGCGAGACAGGGCCGGCCCCGGTGTGACCGCCCGGTAGGGTCTGATGACGTGCCGAAGCCCCTCAGTCTTCCCTTCGACCCCATCGCCCGCGCCGACGAGCTCTGGAAGCAGCGCTGGGGAAACGTGCCGCCGATGGCCGCGATCACCTCGATCATGCGCGCGCACCAGATCCTGCTGGCCGAGGTCGACGCGGTGGTCAAACCGTACGGGCTGACGTTCGCTCGCTACGAGGCCCTGGTCCTGCTCACCTTCTCCAAGGCGGGTGAGCTGCCGATGTCCAAGATCGGCGAGCGTCTCATGGTGCACCCCACCTCCGTGACGAACACCGTGGACCGGCTGGTCAGGTCCGGCCTGGTGGACAAGCGGCCCAACCCCAACGACGGGCGCGGCACGCTCGCCGTCATCACCGGCAAGGGCCGCGAGGTCGTCGAGGCCGCCACCCGCGACCTGATGGCGATGGACTTCGGGCTCGGGGCCTACGACGCCGAGGAGTGCGCGGAGATCTTCGCGATGCTGCGGCCGCTGCGGATCGCCGCGCACGACTTCGACGACGAGTAGGGCGTTTCCGCCGGTGGGGTGCCGCTCCCCGGCGGTGCGGGGCGGCCCGGCGGTCGTCCCGCGGCACCGGCCGGCGGGGCATGGTGCTCCCCGGCGAAGCCGGGATCTTTCGGGCGGTTACGCTCGTGTCCATGAAACGAAGCGTGCTGACCCGCTACCGGGTCATGGCCTACGTCACCGGCGTCCTGCTGGTCCTGCTGACCCTCGGCGTGATCGCCAAGTACCTGCTCGACATCGACGGCGCGGCGGACTTCACGCGCGTCGTCGGCATCGCGCACGGCTGGCTGTACGTGGTCTACCTGGTCTTCGCCTTCGACCTGGGCTCCAAGGCGAAGTGGCCGGTCGGCAAGCAGCTGTGGGTGCTGATCGCCGGGACGATCCCGACGGCCGCCTTCTTCGTGGAGCGCAGGGTCAGCCACCAGCTGGAGTCCCGCCTCGCCGAGGATTCCCCCGCGGTGGCCAAGGCGTAGCGCCACCGTCCCCGGGAGCCGCCCGACCGCCGTACGGACACGCGTACGGCGGTCAGCCGTCGACATTTACTAGGACGTCCAAGTAAATTCGTAGGTATGGACGCTGACGCCATCGAGGAGGGCCGCCGTCGCTGGCAGGCCCGGTACGACGCCGCACGCAAGCGCGACGCTGACTTCACCACGCTCTCCGGCGACCCCGTGGAGCCGGTGTACGGCCCCCGGCCCGGGGACACCTACGACGGGTTCGAGCGGATCGGCTGGCCCGGGGAGTACCCCTTCACCCGCGGGCTCCACCCGACCGGCTACCGCGGGCGCACCTGGACGATCCGGCAGTTCGCCGGGTTCGGCAACGCCGAGCAGACCAACGAGCGCTACAGGATGATCCTCGTGGCGGGCGGCGGTGGCCTCTCCGTCGCCTTCGACATGCCCACGCTCATGGGCCGCGACTCCGACGATCCGCGCTCGCTCGGCGAGGTGGGGCACTGCGGTGTCGCCATCGACTCCGCGGCCGACATGGAGGTGCTGTTCCGGGACATCCCGCTCGGCGACGTCACGACGTCGATGACCATCAGCGGCCCCGCCGTCCCGGTGTTCTGCATGTACCTGGTCGCCGCCGAGCGCCAGGGCGTCGACCCCGCCGTCCTGAACGGCACGCTGCAGACCGACATCTTCAAGGAGTACATCGCCCAGAAGGAGTGGCTGTTCCAGCCCGAGCCCCATCTGCGCCTGATCGGCGACCTGATGGAGCACTGCGCGCGGCGCATCCCCGCGTACAAGCCCCTGTCGGTCTCCGGCTACCACATCCGCGAGGCCGGCTCGACGGCGGCGCAGGAGCTGGCCTACACGCTCGCGGACGGCTTCGGGTACGTCGAACTGGGCCTCAGCCGCGGCCTGGACGTCGACGTCTTCGCCCCCGGCCTGTCCTTCTTCTTCGACGCGCACGTCGACTTCTTCGAGGAGATCGCCAAGTTCCGTGCCGCGCGCCGCATCTGGGCGCGCTGGATGCGGGACGTCTACGGCGCGCGGTCCGAGAAGGCCCAGTGGCTGCGCTTCCACACGCAGACCGCCGGTGTCTCGCTGACCGCGCAGCAGCCGTACAACAACGTGGTGCGCACGGCCGTGGAGGCGCTGGCGGCGGTGCTGGGCGGCACCAACTCGCTGCACACCAACGCCCTCGACGAGACCCTCGCGCTGCCCTCCGAGCAGGCGGCGGAGATCGCCCTGCGCACGCAGCAGGTGCTGATGGAGGAGACCGGCGTGGCCAACGTGGCCGACCCGCTGGGCGGTTCGTGGTACGTCGAGCAGCTGACGGACCGGATCGAGGCGGACGCCGAGAAGATCTTCGACCAGATCAAGGAGCGTGGCCTGCGGGCCCACCCCGACGGCCGGCACCCCGTCGGACCGGTCACGTCCGGCATCCTGCGCGGCATCGAGGACGGCTGGTTCACGGGCGAGATCGCCGAGTCGGCCTTCCGCTACCAGCAGGCGCTGGAGAAGGGCGACAAGAAGGTCGTCGGCGTCAACGTCCACACCGGTTCCGTCACCGGGGACCTGGAGATCCTGCGGGTCAGCCACGAGGTCGAGCGGGAGCAGGTCCGGGTGCTCGGGGCGCGCAAGGCCGCACGGGACGACGCCCGGGTGCGCTCCGCGCTGGACGCGCTGCTCGCCGCCGCACGCGACGGCTCCAACATGGTCGAGCCGATGCTGGACGCGGTCCGGGCGGAGGCCACGCTGGGGGAGATCTGCGGCGTGCTGCGCGACGAGTGGGGGGTGTACACCGAGCCCGCCGGATTCTGAACGTGCCGGCCGCGACGGGCCTCACGGGTCACCCGGCCCGCGCGAGCGGGCGTCGCGGTCAGCCGGTCTGCGCGGGGGCGTCGCGGTCATCCTGCTGCGTCGCCCCCGACAGCCCCAGCAGCAGCACTCTGGTGAAGCCGCGCACCCACTCCTCGTCCGCCGGTTCGGCGCTGAAGAGGGTGCGGTGCACCACCGCGCCCGCCACCACGTCGAAGATGAGGTCGACCGTGCGGGCGGCCTCCTCCGGTCCCCGCTCCGGCGGAAGCTCGCCCCGCGCCTGGGCGCGGGCCCTGCCCTCCAGTACGAGCCGTTTCTGCCGCTCCACGATCGAGGTGCGGATCCGCTCCCGCAGCGCGCTGTCGCGCGTCGACTCCGCGACCACCGCCATCAGCCCACTGCGCGCCTCGGGACGCGCCAGGATCGCGGCGAACTGCAGGACCACGCCCTCGATGTCGGCGGCGAGGCTGCCGAGGTCGGGCAGCCGCAGCTCGTCGAAGAGTTCGGCCACCGCGTCCACGACGAGTTCGTTCTTGCCCGCCCAGCGGCGGTAGAGGGTCGTCTTCGCCACTCCGGCCCGCGTGGCGACGTCCTGGAGGGTGAGCCCCGACCAGCCCAGCTCGACCAGGGCCGAGCGGGTCGCGGCCAGGATCGCGGCGTCCGCGGCGGCGCTGCGCGGCCGGCCGCGCGCGGGGGTGCTGCTCTGCATGCCATGACCCTAAGGGCTGTCCCGTCGTCCCTGGTGGAGCAGGCTCGCGGCGTCCGATGCGGGTCGTGCCGGACCCCGGTCGACCGCTGCACCGGGATTGCTCACCTCGATCCACCGGACGGCCCCCGAGCGGCCGGTTCCGGGCGGTCGTGAGGGAGATCACCGGGTAGTGGTTTCGCGGAGGCACCCCGTGCCATTACGCTACGGGTCGTATCGAAACCACGTGCGCAGGCACGTGGTTCGGGCGACGACCACAGCACGGCAACACGCACATCACGCGACAGCACCACGCGGTGGAACCGCCGCACGGCGTCCGGTGGGGACCGGCGCCGGGCGGCACACGCGGCCGCGGCTTTCCCGGCCGTTTTCACACGCGCGCGCAGTAGGGGGGAGGATAGACGCATGCAGCCACGGAACATGTCCATGAGCGGGGTCGTCGACCTCGCCGCGGTGAAGGCGGCCCAGGAGGCCAAGGCGAAGGCGGAGCAGGCGCGCGCCCAAGCGGCACAGCAGGGCGGGCCGGGGGCGGTCTCCCCCGCCGACCTCGTCATCGACGTCGACGAGGCGACCTTCGAACGCGACGTCCTGCAGCGCTCCGCCGAGGTGCCGGTCGTCATCGACTTCTGGGCCGAGTGGTGCCAGCCCTGCAAGCAGCTCAGCCCGGTCCTGGAGCGACTGGCCGTCGAGTACAACGGGCGCTTCCTCCTCGCCAAGATCGACGTCGACGCCAACCAGCTGCTCATGCAGCAGTTCGGCATCCAGGGCATCCCGGCCGTCTTCGCGGTCGTCGCGGGGCAGGCCCTGCCCCTCTTCCAGGGGGCCGCCGGCGAGACGCAGATCCGGCAGACCCTGGACCAGCTGGTGCAGGTGGCCGAGGAGCGCTTCGGGCTCACCGGCCTGGCCGTCGATTCCGACGCCGAGCCGGGCGCGGAGCAGCCGGCCGCCCCGCCGGCGGGCCCGCACGAGGCCGCCCTGAACGCGGCCGCGCAGGCTCTGGACGCCGGTGACCTGGGCGGCGCCATCCAGGCCTACAAGAACGTGCTCGCCGACGAACCGGCCAACGCCGAGGCCAAACTCGGGCTCGTCCAGGCGGAGTTGCTCCAGCGCGTACAGGGCCTGGATCCGCAGCGGGTGCGCCAGGAGGCGGCCGAGAAGCCGGCCGACGTGGCGGCGCAGATCGCCGCCGCCGACCTCGACCTGGTGGGCGGGCACGTGGAGGACGCGTTCGGCCGGCTCATCGAGACCGTGCGGCGCACGGCCGGCGAGGACCGGGACGCGGCACGGCTGCGACTGCTGGAGCTCTTCGAGGTGGTCGGGGCGGAGGACCCCCGCGTGACGGGCGCGCGCCGGGCGCTGGCGCGGGCGTTGTTCTGATGCGGGGCGGGCGCCCGGTTCCGACCAGTCACTAAACGCGCGGGCCTGTGGGGCCCGGGTGAAAGTTCCGCTGAAACGGCTCGCAGCGGCCGCGTTTTGCCAAAACTTGGCAATCGCGGCCGCTGTTACTGCCAGTAAGCCAGGAGCTGTGGTCTGTCTGGTTCCGTCCAACGATCAATAGTTTTGTCCTGGCCCCGACTGCCACCGTGTGTCGTCGAGCACGCTCACTGTGTCGTTTCCCGGTTATCCGTTCGTTACTAGCCAGTAACGAACCCCCTTGTGTCGACGGCGAGAATGCACCACGATCGGCCACGCTCGGTCCGTTCCCGTACCCCGGCAGCCGGTTGGGTGACGGGGAGTCCGGTTCCCCACCGAGCAGAGCGGGCGGTAGTGACGCCGGCTCTTGGACAGGGGGGTCTTCGCCGATCCGGTGAAGCCTGTCCGCAAGGTTGTGCGTGATGCGTGTCAGGCGCGACCAGTGGTTGTCGCTCGGGGGTGATCGCCGGTGATTCGGGCGCTGTTCGCGCCACCGAGCGCGGGCGCTCTCCTTCCCGAGGACGTAGCACTTCTCCCATCCCTGCCCGGCTGAGCCGCCGACCGCGGCGAGTCGAGGCCAGGAGATGTACGTCCGAGAAGGAGGAAATATGGAGTCCCAGGTGCGTGGCGGGACCAGATGGAAGCGGTTCGCCGTCGTCATGGTGCCCAGCGTGGCCGCCGCGGCGTGTGTGGGTGTCGGCCTGGCGCAGGGTGCCCTCGCGGCGTCCTTCAGCGTCTCCGGCCAGGAGTTCAAGGTCAGCGCCGGGCATCTGCACGGTGAGGGCTTCGCCCAGTACGGCGGCATCGACAGCGGTTACACGTCGACCGACGGCAAGACCAAGACGGTCCACCCCGTCGCGATCTCGTCGTTCGACACCGCGACGATCACGAAGATGTGCCAGTCGGTCAAGACGGACATCCCGCTCATCGGGAAGACCGTCTACCTCCGTCTGGACGCCGGGCCCAACGACCAGAAGAAGGTCGAGGCCTCGAACCTCTACATCGACGTCGCCCAGCTCGACGCCGACGCGACGTTCAACAACATCGACATCGGCGTCGCGGTCAAGGACAAGACCCGTGGCCCCGCCATCAGGCAGGGCGAGAACGCGCTGCCGGGTGGCTTCGCCCAGCAGGCGGAGTCGGCCGACCTCTACGGCGTGAAGCAGACGGCGTGGGCGACCACGGCCGGCACGTTCAAGCTGAGCGGTCTGTCGATGCGTCTCGGCATGGACCCGAAGATGGAGTGCTACTGACGGCTCCCGTCACCGGGTGAGGCGGGGCGGCTGAGCCGCCCCCAGGGGGCGGGGGAGCCGTCGCTTCCCCGCCCCGCAGGCCCGGCCCGGCGCATTGAGCCGGGCCGGCTTCACAGACTCAGACCCTTCCGGCTTCTCCACGCCCACGGCCGAGCCGGTACGTACTTCCACCGGACCCAGGGAGCTGTTTTCCATGAGTGCCGAGACTCCGGTCCAGAGCGCCGGGAACCTTACCCGGCTGCGTCTGCGATTCCGTGACTGGCGGGGCACCCGGCCGTTCTGGGCAGGCTTGCTCACCCTGCTCGGCGGGGTGCCGATCGCCTATTTCCCGTATGCCACGCTCAAGCTGGGCACCATGTCGGTCGCCATGGCGACCACCGCCGGTGCCGGCTCGCTGATCATCGGCGTCCTGCTGATCACGCTCGGCCTGACCATGTGGTTCCAGCAGGCCACCCGGGTCTTCGCCGGTGTGGCGGCGATCGTCCTGGCCCTGGTGTCGCTGGTGGTCTCCAACATAGGCGGCTTCCTGCTGGGCTTCCTGCTGTCGATGGTCGGCGGCGCGCTCGCCGTCTCCTGGGCGCCCGGCAGGGGGAAGGCGGCGCGGACCGCAGAGCAGGACGACGAGCCCCAGCCCACCGCCCAGGGCGCGGGCCCCGTTCCCGGGGCCACCCACGCCGAGCCGGGCGTCCCGGGCCCCTCGTACGAGCCGGGCACCGGCGCGTACGACGGGGTGCGCGCCGAAGGACCGGACGGGGGGCACCGTGTCGGCTGACGAGGTCTTCGGCGCGGGCGTGGCGGCTGCGGCGCAGGGGAGCACGGGACCGCGCCACGCGGCCCCGAGGAAGCCGCTGTTCACCCGGTTCCACGTGCCCCCGGGCAAGGCGATCGCCATGGCGGCGATGCCCACGGCCGTCCTCATGGCGATGGGGTTCACCCCGACGCTGGCCCTCGCCGACAACAACCCGTCGGCCTCGTCGTCCAACAGCCTGACCGCCGAGGAGTACAAGGCCTGCGTGGCGGCGCTGGAGGGCTCCGGTGACGAGGCCTCGGCCTCCCCCTCGCCGTCCGCCTCCGCGAGCGCCACCGGCGAGGACGACGGCAAGGACACGGCGGAGCCCGCGCCGTCGGCGACCTCCTCCACCGGGAAGCCGTCCGCCGGCGGGGCGTCCGGAACCTCTTCGTCGGATTCAGGTTCCGACGACAAGGCCTCCCGGGCGTCCACCCCCGGCTCCGGCACGCCGGCCGGCTCGGACTCCACCGCGGACACCTCCGGCGGCGAGACCGCCTCGCCGAGCCCGTCGCCGTCCCGGAGCGGGAGCGGCGGGCTGCTGGGCACCGTCGGCGACGCGCTCACGGACATCGTCACCGGTGGCCACAACCCCGATGCGCAGTCCGGCACTTCGGCGCCCGCCGCTCCGGCGCCGTCCGCCTCGCCCTCCGCGACCGCCACCGCTGACGCCCCGTCGGACTCCCCGGACCGGTCCGCGACCGACCCGGCCGGCGACACCGCGGACAAGGCCGCCGGCACGGCGAAGGACACGGCGAAGGACACCGCCGGCAAGGCGGCCGGGGCGGCCGAGGACGCTGCGGACGGGGCCACCGCCTCGCCGAGCCCGTCCGCGAGCGCCACCGTGAACGCGGAGGACTGCAAGGCGGCCACCGACGCCGAGGGCGGCGTCGACAACCGCATCCTGGTGCCGGACGACCCGTGGGAGCTGCAGGCCAGCTCGCTGCTGCTGAAGGGCGCCCAGTACAAGGGCGTCGTCGAGGTCAGAACGGCGAGCGGTGCCACCAAGAAGGTGCTGAAGTACGTCGTCACGGACGGCACCGACATCGGTGATCTGCACCAGCTCGTCAGGGACAAGAACTCCGGCAAGACCTACCACGTGCAGGCGGCCAGGGGCTCGACGTCCACCATCCGCGAGGGCGACACCGTGATGTACACCGAGAGCATCTCCGGCAACCTGCTCGGACTGATCCCGGTCACGTTCAGCCCCGACAGCCCGCCGCCGCTGGACATCCCGCTGATCTACTTCACCAAGGTCAAGGTGGTCCAGGCCGGCCAGTTCGGCGGCAGCCTGCACATCCCCGGACTGCACCAGTTCACCACTGACTGAGCCGCCTGGAGTTGGTCCTGGAGCCGCAGCCGTGGCCCGGCGCCCCCCCGGGGGGGGGGGGGCCCGGGGGGCCCCGGTAATGGGGGCGGGGCCCCTCCCGTGGCGCGTGGTGG